>JASHTU010000545.1 GCA_030040395.1 Acidobacteriaceae bacterium | reverse complement strand
GTCTCTTCAGCCTGAGCGCGGAGCGCCTCAAGATTGGCGACGGCGCGAAGCTGCTGGTGGAAAACAACCCCAAACTGGCGTGCGGCTTCGTGGGCCATCTCTTCCAGGCTGGGGATAGTGGCGCGCTCGGCAACCTCGCGGGTAACTTCCCGTTCCAGGTTGGTGACCGGGCGGTCGGTGATGCCGCAGGGGTTGATGAGGGCAAAGTCGTTAAGGTCAGTGGTGATGTTGAAGGCGAAGCCGTGCGAGGTGACGCCGCGGGAGACATGGATGCCGATGGCGGCGATTTTGCGCCCTCGCTCCCCGAGCGGGGGCTTTTCGGACGAATTCTCAGCAACAGACGCCGCACTCGCGTCACAGGCTGACGGACCGAGCCCGCACCACACTCCCGTGAGGCCGCAGATGCGGCCGGCCTGGACGCCGTAAACGGCGCAGAGGCGGATGAGGGCTTCTTCCATGAGGCGGACGAAGTCCACCGGGCCGAGGCGGCCGCCATGAGTGCTGCGGAGGCTGCGCAGGTCGAAAATGGGATAGCCAATGAGCTGGCCAGGACCGTGATAGGTGACGTCGCCGCCGCGGTTGATTTCGTGGAGGGAGACGCCGCGGCTGACCAGAAGCTGGTCCGAGGCCAGGATATTGGAGCGCTTGGCGTTGCGGCCAAGGGTGAGCACCGGAGGGTGCTCGAGGAGCAGCAGCACGTTGTCAATGCGGCCCTGTTGGCGCAAGGCGACCAGCTCTTCCTGGAGCCGCAGCGCTTCAGCGTAGCCCATGCGCCCGAGGTAGAGATGCTGAATCATCGCAATTTCAATTGTAGGGAGCGGGCCTGGGCGGCCCTAAATTTCGGCCCGCTGTTTGAGGACCCCGGAAAGCGCGGAACGATAGCGGTAGGCGAGGTAAATCCAGAGGATGGTGACCAAAGCTCCCATGGGCAGACCGATGTGCGCCAGGGTGAGATCCACAAAGTCGATGTTGACAATGACCGCAGCCAGGACCAGCAAGGCGAGGGGAACGAAACGGCTGATGAGCAGGAACAGTCCGGGCAGCGCCTCGCACACGCCAACGAGGTAGAAGTACTTGGCGGCCGTCATGGCGGCGAGGAACTGACCGGCCGTGCCCGAAGGCATGGGTCCGGAGGGGAGGAAATTGAAGATGTGGTTCAGCCCGAAAAAGACAAAGATCGCGCCCAGTAGAATGCGCATGCCCGTGGCCACAATCCGCATGAAAAGCTCCTTGGAATGAATCAACCTCGATATTGCAGGGAAATCGCCCGACAGGCAAGCGGGAGCCGGTTATGAATATTCGCTTGCGCGGCGCAGCGACGCCGCGGCCGAGATTGCCGGAATTATACTTTTCGCTATCCGGCGAGCGCATCCGCTCCTGGCCATAGCGGGGTTCGGCGGCAGCGTGGGGCAGAATCGCGGACTCGATCTGCACCATCTCTTCGGCGATCCGTTTGGCATCGTGGGCGGCGAGACTCTTGGCGATCTGCTCGCGGGTGCGCGCCGGGAACGGAAAGGACTGAGTTACACTTGGGGCTACTCGCTCGAGCTCGCCGTGCGGGCTGGCAGAATCAACCCGAGCAGCAAACAACGTTTATGTGATTGTCCTACTTTGCCAAAGCCTTGTGTCTTCCCGTCGGGCGCGTTATCAACACGAAACTCCTTCTCGGATTTTCTTTCAATCTTGTCAGTGTTGATTGCGCAATCCAAAGGAGAGGTCTGCGTGCAGAGCAAGAGCCAAGGATCGTGTGTGGTGGAGGGATTTCATGCGGATGTTAGGCGAAGTTCAAGATTACCTGCTCTCCAATGCCGGAATCCTGATCAGCGCAGTCTCAGGAGTCTTTGCGCTTTTCCACGACAAATGGCGGGGCCGCCTCTGGAAGTCGCTGCCGTTCATTGGGGTTATTGGCGGCGTGTTGTGGGCCCTGGCCGGAGCGCAACACGACGCCAAACAACATCGGGACGACATGGAAGCGGTCATTACCCGCGTGAATGCCTGGATTACGCAGCAGTCCCAAGCCATCCAGGGAGACATTGACCTGCTCCGCAAGCAGATCGTAGATCAAGGCACGCTGACGTCTGTGGCCCAAGCTGCGACGCCCGATCAGGTGGGCGAGATTGTCAAAGCCAACCGGGATGCGGGCATCCTGGTGAGCGCCCAGACGCAGCAGGCACGGCAGGCTCTGACCATTCGGGTCTTCAATCACTTTACCAAGGATGTGAACTTCGACCTGGTGAAGCCGCGGCTCGAGCAGCTTGGAGCAACGGTGAAGGTGCTGCCGCCGAAGGTGAATGCACCCACGAATTCCGTGTGGTGGGGACCCGGCTCCAACCTCGACGAGGCCAAAGCGGCCGCGCTGATTGCCGCCAGCGCCGGGGTGCAGATACGGCAGATTTGCCATTCGGTTAAACCCCACCCCGATGTATCCAACCTGATTCAAATCGGGGGATCGGTCCAGGTGGAGAGAGAAAAAAAGATGACGGTGATGAGCGCGGAAGAGATCCAAAACCTAAGCGCGCCAAGATGTCTTCCAGGATCAGAGGCTGAACAGTAACACAAGGGCGCAGATCTTTGCCGTAACAGAATTTTCGCGTCGCGGCTGACGCGCAAAAGCGAGTTTCGCACCTCGATCCAGGCAAATATCGATTAGAACCTGGCTCGTTCTCACTTTTCGCTGTCGAGGACACGCATCTGTTCTTTGCCATAGCGGGGTCCGGCGGCGGCGTGGGCGGGAACCGCGGCTTCAAGGGCGGCGATTTCCTGTGCGGTGAGCTTTACCTCGAGGGCCCGCAGGCTGTCGGCAAGTTGCGCCCTTGTGCGCGCTCCCGCGACTGGAACAATCGAGCTGCCCTTGGCCAAGACCCAGGCCAGCGCCAACTGCGCGGAGGAAACGCCTTTGGCGGCGGCGATTTCCTTGAGGCGGGCAGCGAGCTGGAGGTTGTGCGCCAGGTTGTCGCCATGGAAGCGCGGAAAATGGCCGCGCATATCGCCCGGACCGGCTGGACGCGAGCCGGATAGCAAGCCCCGCGAGAGCACGCCATAGGCAGTAACGGCAATTCCCAATTCATCCAGGATAGGAAAGATTTTGATTTCCGGATCGCGGCTGATGAGCGAGTACTCGATCTGCAAATCCACGATGGGGTGGACGGCGGCAGCGCGGCGAATGGTCTCAGGGCCGGCTTCGGAAAGCCCAATGTGGCGGACGTACCCGGCCTGAACCATCTCCGCGATGGCGCCGATGGTGTCTTCGATGGGCACGGCGGGGTCGAGACGGGCGGGGCGGTAGATGTCGATGTAATCCGCGCCGAGGCGTTTGAGCGAGTAGGCCAGCCAGGTCTTGACGGCGGCGGGGCGCGCGTCGTAGCCCAGCCAGGCGCCGTCGGGGGCGCGCTGGGCGCCGAATTTGACTGAGAGCAGCACCTGCTCGCGCTGGAAACGGAGGGCCGCGCCGATGAGCATCTCATTGTGGCCCGTGCCGTAGAAGTCGCCTGTATCGATGAGGTTGACGCCAGCGTCGATGGCGGCGTGGAGGGTGGCGATGGACTCCGCCTCGTCGGTTGCCCCGTAGATTCCGCTCATGCCCATGCAGCCGAGGGCGATGGGAAAGACCTCGGGGCCGGTTCGGCCCAGTTTGCGAGTGAGCGCAGTTGAAATTGCAGTCATGGCGGCACGCCTCCTGCTGCATGGTAGCCCTGCCGGTTACACGCCGCAAGGCGGTTTAGGGCCGGCGCAGAGGCTTACGAATTCTTCGCAAATGCCGAAGCCCACTCCCGGCCATAAGCGACCGCGAAGACGCTTGTTCAACGCCTTGATTTCACGACACTTGGAAGGAGATGTGTCCGGATTATCATCAGGGCGGCGAAATTTGCGCTTTCATGGCATGGCGAACTCTGCCATACTTGATTGTGCCCACCAGGTACGGCCAATCACAACAATTCAAGGCTGAGGTTGCATCGATGTCGGCAAAGTATGTCTTTGTAACGGGCGGAGTTGTGTCCAGTTTAGGCAAGGGACTGGCGGCAGCCTCGATCGGCTGCCTGCTGGAGAGCCGGGGGTTGCGCGTGAACCTGATGAAGTTCGACCCGTACCTGAACGTCGATCCGGGAACGATGTCGCCGTTCCAGCACGGCGAGGTGTTTGTGACCGACGACGGGGCGGAGACCGATCTTGACCTTGGCCACTACGAGCGGTTCACGCACGCGCCGCTCTCGCGCGACAACAACCTGACCACGGGCCGGATCTACGAGCAGATTATTTTGAAGGAACGGCGGGGCGATTATCTGGGCAAGACGGTGCAGGTGATTCCGCACGTGACCAACGAAATCAAGAACGCCATGCGGAAGGTTTCGTCGAACGGGGCGGATGTGACGATTGTCGAGATCGGGGGCACGGTGGGGGATATCGAATCGTTGCCGTTTCTCGAAGCCATTCGCCAAATGCGGCAGGAGTTGGGCCGCGAGAACACGGTGTTTGTTCACCTGACGCTGGTGCCCTGGATTGTGGCCGCGCAGGAGCTGAAGACCAAGCCCACGCAGCACTCGGTGAAGGAACTGCTCTCAATCGGCATACAGGCTGATGTGCTGATGTGCCGCTCGGACCGCGCTTTAAGCCGCGAGATCAAGCAGAAGATCGCGGCCTTTTGCAACGTAGAGGAGAAGGCGGTGATCGGGGCCACTACGGTGAACTGGATTTACGAAGTGCCGCTGAACTTTGCCCAGGAGGGCGTTGACGCGCTGATTCTCAAATACTTGCACAAGGAGGCTCCGGAAACCGACCTGAGCAAGTGGAGGGAGTTGGTGGAGCGCTGCCAACATCCCAAGGACGAGGTTTCGATCGCCATTGTGGGTAAATATGTGGAATACGAAGACAGCTATAAGTCGCTGAAGGAGGCGCTAACGCACGGCGCGGTGGCGCAGAACCTGAAATTGAAGCTCACTTGGCTCGAAGCGGAGGGCTTGGAGTCGGCGGCTCCCGGGGATCGCAGTTACGAGCTGCAGTTGGAGGATTTCGACGGGATTCTTGTGCCCGGCGGATTTGGCAAACGGGGCATCGAGGGAATGCTGAACGCGATCCGGTACGCGCGCGAGAGGCACGTGCCGTACTTCGGCATTTGCCTGGGAATGCAGACGGCGTGCATCGAGTTTGCGCGGAATGTGTGCGGGCTGAAAGACGCCAACTCGAGCGAATTCGACCCGGCCACGCAACACCGGATCATCTACAAGCTGCGCGAGTTGCTGGGCGTGGAGGAGATGGGCGGCACGATGCGCCTGGGGGCGTGGACTTGTATTTTGCAGGAGGACTCGCTGGCGTCGAGGGCGTATGGCGGGGCGACGGAGATCAGCGAGCGACACCGGCACCGCTACGAGTTCAACCGCGAGTACGAGGCGCTGCTGACGGGCGGAGGGCTGCGCATCAGCGGAGCCACGCCGGACGGGACCTATGTGGAGATCGTGGAGATTCCCGGGCATCCCTATTTTCTCGGCTGCCAGTTTCATCCCGAATTCAAATCGAAGCCGCTGGAGCCGCATCCGTTGTTCCGCGAGTTTGTGGCGGCGAGTTACCGGAACCGCGAGGCTCGGGTCGGGAGGCATAGGGTTGAGAGCGCCGTCGCGGTTTCCGCGCGCTGATACGGCCAATGAGGCGCCGCGCCTGAGCATGGCGGCATCAGAACAATGTTGAGAGGGTCCAATGCGCTCGATTTCCGGAGGCGCCCATGTTTTTTTTTGCGCACACTCGTGGTTACGGGGCTAGCCATGGCGGCCTTGGCGGGTCCGCTTGGGTCGCAGCAACCCTCTGCTGCGTCCGGGCCAGGGGGCGTGGAAACGGTGGCGATTGACGCGCACGCAATGGGTACGCCGTTTCCGCACTATTGGGAGCAGATGTTCGGCTCGGGCCGCGCCAACATGGCGATGCGGCAGAGCTATCGTGACGATTTGCACATGGTGCGGAAGATTACGGGGTTCCGCTACGTGCGCTTCCACGCCATCCTCGACGACGAAAACGGCGTGTACAACGAGGATTCGCAGGGGAATCTGGTCTACAACTGGTCCTATGTCGACCACATTTACGACGGGCTGCTGGCCGAGGGGGTGCGGCCTTATGTGGAGATCAGCTTCATGCCCAAAGCCCTGGCCGCGCACCTCGATTACCAGGGGTTCTGGTACCGGCCCATCGTTTCGCCACCGAAGGATTACGCGAAATGGGACGGGTTGATTACGGCGTTCGCGCGGCACCTGGTGGAGCGTTACGGAATCGACGAAGTCGCGCAGTGGTACTTCGAGGTGTGGAACGAGCCGAACCTCGATTTCTGGGCGGGCCAGCCGAAGCAGCAGAGCTATTTTGAGCTGTACGACCATACGGCGCGAGCGCTGAAGTCGGTGAGCCAGCGAATCCGCTTGGGAGGGCCGGCGACGGCGCAGGCGGCGTGGGTGGGCGACATGATTGCGCACGCCACGCAGAACGACGTGCCGCTGGACTTTGTTTCCACGCATGTCTATGGCAACGACAGCGCGGAAAACGTCTTTCACGACGATCGGACGATTGCGCCGCACCAGATGGTGTGCGCGGCGGTGAAGATGGTTCACGGGGAGATCGAGGGCTCGGCGCGCCCGCACATTCCGCTGATTTGGAGCGAGTTCAACGCCACGTATATGAACCAGCAGGAGATTACCGACTCAATTTATATGGGGCCGTGGCTGGCGGAGACGGTAAGCCAGTGCGATGGGATAACGGAGATGATGTCGTACTGGACCTTTTCGGACGTGTTTGAGGAGCAGGGCGTGGTGAAGACGCCGTTTTACGGGGGCTATGGGCTGGTGGCGGAGGATGGGATTCCGAAGCCGGCCTTCGACGCTTTCGAGCTGCTGCACGAGCTGGGCACGGAGCGGCTGCCAGCTCGCGCGGAGGACCTGTTGGCGACCCGTCGAAAGGATGGCGCGCTGGCGATTGCGGCGTGGAACCCGGTGGAGCCGGACGCCAAAGGCGTGGAGAAGACGATTGCGCTCGATCTGGAGGACGTGGGCGCC
>JASHTU010000544.1 GCA_030040395.1 Acidobacteriaceae bacterium | reverse complement strand
GTTCTTCCACTATAGCGCGGGCCGGGATGACCATGCCGCTCCTGTAACCAACGCCGAAACTCGGCCGCACGGCGCTTCGGGCTTCAAGGGCGGCGTGCCCGGGTTCTCAAACAGCCGAGCGCCTGGCGCTCCAGGCGCGCCGGCCAGGCCAGAGAATTCCACGGCGCAAAAGCTTTCAATTCTCTCGCCCGTGCGCCCTGCTCTTCGGCGCCAACCCAGGTGGGCGTCGGCCGTCTGGTAGCTTTTGACCGGTTGCGCGGGAAGGCGGCTGACCTACTGGTAATCGAGATCGAACTCCAAGCCGTGGGGAAGATTTCTACGTTCGCGGATCGCTGCTGCGTTTGCGAAAGACGATCTTCAACTCGCGGCGCCAGTGCTCGCTGAGCGCGATAAGCTCCCATTCAACCTGCGGGGAGAAATAACGCAACACCGGCTCGTTGGCGGGATGAATGCGCAGAGCGGGGCCGGCCAGCAGGAGCCGTGGCTCAAGGGGCGAAACTTCGGCCCCCGCAAAATAGCCGTGGCGCTCAAAGGCCGAGAGCGGCCTGCCGCCGTCCACGGATTGCCGGTCGGCGTTGAGGGCGCGAACGCGAATCCAGTAGTCGAGGGCTTGCAGCGGCAGGTGCAGGTCTTCGCCGGCCTTCAATTCGATGACCGTGAGGCGACCGTTGCGGTCCAGAGTCAACAGGTCCAGCATGCCGCGATCGCCGCTGGTGAGCGCCGGAACCTGTGAATACAGCAAGTCGTCGCGCAGGCCGGGAAAGAGTTCCGCGATTCCGGCGCGCAGGCGCGATTCCAGCCAGCGTTCGGGCGCCAGGCGGAAGAGTGGATCGGTGTGGTCGCCCTCCGCGTGGCGGCTCAGAAAGAGGCGCGCGCAGAGGTCCCGGCAAAGCTCATGGCTTTCCTGGGTGAGCGGGGTTTCGCCGGTGCCCGCGCCGAAGCTCACTTCGTCTTGTCGCGCAAACGAATGAGCCGCTGCGCCGTGCCGCACGCGGGCAAACTCGAGACCGTTGAGCAGCAGGCCAACCTCGGTGGGTGAACTGGGGCGAATCTCCACGCGCTCGCGCGCCCCCGGAGGAACAAGGTCAAGCAGACGGTCAAGTCCGGCGCGGCAGCGCGCGATGGCCGCCTCCGCGGAAAAAGCGTGAACCAGGCGCGACTCAAGGTTGCCAATGTCGCGAAAATCGACCTGTGTGAGTTCTTCGCTGCGCTCGTCGAGGGTGAAGAGCTCGAAGCCGGCGGCGGCGTGGTTGAACCAGGCCATCCGTTCGGCAGTGACGCGCCAGGCGCCGGCGGGAACCACCACTTTGAGCCCGCCAAAGTGTCTCCGTCCATCGCTGTGCTGGCGGCAGTAGTCGAGCCAAAGAATACCTAACGTGAGCACGCCGTCGACCATGGCGGCGGATTCGGCTTCACTTACGCCGATGACCGCGTCGGCGGCGACCCCGCGCAACAGGCGGCCGCGCACATAGGCAGGGCCGAAGCTGTGTTCCAGATCCATGGCGGAGCGGAATCCGTCCACTTTAGCCCCGATGAAGCTGCGCGCAAGCACACGCTCGAGCAGGCGCTGGTAATTGCGGCGCGCCATATCGCGGGTAGTCGGCGTGCGTCGGTCGCTGGTGGGCGCCAGCTCCAGCGTCTGCGGCTTGGCCACGCCCATGCGGCGGGTGGCGACGCGCAAGCATTGCGCGCGCTCCTGTAAGCCGACCACAGTGCGCACCAGGTTGCGCTCCTCGCTCCATACTTCAAGCAGGCAGCGGCCGTGCGACTCGCTCACCGAGTAGCGGGCCATGCGCATGTCGAACAGGACGCGGCCGTCTTCGAGCAGCGCCGCCGCCGGATGCTCCGCAAGGTAGGTTGCGATGGTTTGCGCTAGCCGCGCGGGAGACGGAGCATCGGCGCCGGTAGCCACGCGGTCAGCCTTTTGGTCTACCAGCCCATGCGCTCGCGGAGGCTGGTGATGTGCGCGGTGTGATGGCGCCCGTGCCAGGCGTAGAGAGCCAGCGAACTGCCCAGCGTTTGGCGGCCGAGAACGGGATGGTTGAAACCCTTCTGGAAATCCGCGTCGGAGAGCGACTCGAGCAGCGCTGCCCAGCGGCCATGGAGGGCGTCGATGAAGACCAGCGAGCCGTCGATGGGCAGGCGGGTGCTGTCCGGCAGCCTGGCCCAGGCGGCTTCGTCGTAAGGCTTTACGGTAGGCCAGTCTTCTGTGAGCGCGAGCTTGAAGCGGACCATGGAGTTGACGTGGCTGTCGGCGAGATGGTGCACCACCTGCCGCACCGTCCAGCCGCCTTCCCGATAGGGCGTGTCAAGCTGGGCGTCGCTAAAGCCGGCCACCGATGCGCGTAGCCGCGCGGGCAATTCGCGTAGCGCCTCGATTTGCGTGGCGCGCATTCCAGGCGCGTCCGCATCCGCAGCGCTGAAGCGGCCGATGGGATAACGCAGACTGTCCAGATCCTTCATGGCGAGGCGGTTCCAACTACCGCTCGGAAAATCCGGCAGGCCGGCTGGGAAAGCTGTGCTCCATTGCGCCGGCCCTTTGAGAAACAGCTCCGGTGCCAGGCCTCAGTCCCAGAAATCACGCCGGCTCAGGCGGGCTGATGGGGGTGGTGATGATGGTGGTGGTGACGGTGCCTGACGGCGAAAGCCGGCGTGGCGACAACCGCCGCCAGCAGGAGAGCAGCAAGAATTTTCTTCATGGTCAAATCGTACCATGATCCCGCCTTCAAAGGCAGCAAAGAAATGGCTCCGCTCCATCATCGGGAATTGAGTCGGGAATGGCGCATGCGCGGGATCGATACCGGCTTCGAGCACCCACGGAGCGGCCCAAACCGGCGTGAAGCGTACACTGAAAACAGGATGACGGACCCCGTTGCTTCCCCCAATGCGAGCCACAAACGCTTCTTTTTTGAGAAGTTCGGCATTACCGAGCGGCTGCTGGAGCGCTGCCTGGGCGAGGCGCTCTCAGCCGGCGGCGACTATGCCGACCTCTACTTCGAAGCGGTGACGGCCACGGCGCTGGGCGTCGATGAGCAGATTGTGAAATCGGCCAGCCAGGGCGCCAGCGCGGGCTGCGGCGTTCGTGTGGTCTCGGGCGAGCGCACCGGTTACGCCTATACCGATAACTTGAGTCCCGAGCGGCTGCTGCATGCCGCGCGCACCGCGGCCCTCATTGCTTCCGGGCCGGCCAGGCAGCCCATTCAGGGGTTCACTGAGGCGCCTTCGGCCAATCTTTATCCGGTTCCGCTGGGCGGATACGACCTCGATTTGGC
>JASHTU010000543.1 GCA_030040395.1 Acidobacteriaceae bacterium | reverse complement strand
TACGAGATCGCCTTCGCCAACGACTGGGCCGACGATTTGGCGATCAAGACCAGCGTCACCGTGCCGGTCAATGCCTGGCTGCCCGCGCCCGTCACGCCTACGGTGCTGGCTAATCTGACCGGCCTCACCGTGGCCACACTCAACGGAGCGACGGTGACCATCAATACGGGCGTTACGCCGCCCACGGGCGGAGGGTTCGAAATACGGCTGCGCGATTACGCCTTCATGGCCGGGGAAGACCCGACGCTGGCGGCGCGCGGCGCGCAGCCGACGATGACTTTCTCGCGGGTTTCGGCTGCCGACCGCTTTTATATCCGTATGTACGACGGCGCCACGCCGCCCAACTATTCGGAGTTTTCAACGGCGTTGTTCATCAACTTGCCGCTGAGCGGGTAAGCCGGTTGAGCGGCGAAAGTGGAGTGGGCGGATGGGGCGGAGTGAGCGAGTAATCAGGCTAGCGGAGAGCGTGTTGGAGCAGGCAAACTGCGAACTGTGAATCTCCCAGGTTGAGTGATAATCGGAGTCCGGCAAATGCGGATGATGAATGAATTCGAAGCCCAGGTGCTGAGCGACCTGAGCGTGCTCAAGACTCAGATGACGGGGTTGATGGGCGATGGTAACGGCGGCCGCCTGGCGGAGTTGGAGCGCCGCATGGACCGTCACGAGCAGAACTGGCAGCGCGCCAAGGGCTTTCTGGCCGCGATGAGCGTCTTGCTCGCGGTGCTCGAGGTGGCCGTCGAAGCCTGGCGCCACCATTGAGCCCCGTCCCATGGCGCAGCCCGCTCGTGCGGTTCGGATACGCTGAAGAGATGAATGTATTCGACGAAAAGCGCGCCGAGCTGGAGCAGCACGAGTTCATGATGGGCGTCGAGCGCGGAAGGCTGGCCGTGGCTCTGGACCTGCTCACGGACGCGCTCGTTCTCGTCGGTCAGCACGGCGTTTATTGCATTTCGAACCGCAATCCGGCGAAGCCGGCGCTGGATCTGGAGACGACTGCCAATGAGATCCAGGGCGCCAAAGTGCTCATTCAATCGGTGATGGAAGCGATACGGAGGAACAGAGAACCGGAGATCGCCAACCCGGAGTAAAGGAGCGGGTGGTGCGCCCGGAGAGATTCGAACTCCCGACCTAATGCTCCGGAGGCATTCGCTCTATCCAGCTGAGCTACGGGCGCGCTACTTCAGAATACAGCAACTGCGCCTCTCGGGGCGTCAGTCGTGGCTGCTCGCGGCAGCCTTTTCTCCCCCATCCTTGGGGTTTTCTGAGTGCTTCCCAAAAACCACCGCGGTAAAGCGGAAAATATCGGTCCCTTCATCCTTCCAACTGTCCGGGGCCAAGCCGGCCTTCACGCAGGTCCCTTCTACAAAGCGCTGGCGGTTCCAGTGTTGGTCGACGGCTACCTGGGGCAGGAGAAGGCCATCGTGACGGCCGTTTTTCACCAGCAAACCGTCGCGGCCCACTTCGATCTGCTCGATGGCGGAAACGCGGCGCAGAGGCGAGAGCACGGAAATTTCGTAGGTCACATCGGGCAACTCGGCGGGCGCGACGGGCGGGAAGCGCGGATCGCGCACCGCGGCCAACGAAGCCGTGTCGCGCACCGTAAGGTAGAGCGGCTTCAAGGCCGCCGCGTAACCCACACAGCCGCGTAGAGCGCCGGCTTTGGTGAGGGTCACAAAGGCGCCGAACTCGCGGTTAAGCCTCTCGCTGGCAGCGGGCGCGGGAGCGTATAGCTCTTTTTGCCGCACTACCGACTCGACCGAGTTCCGCGCCAGGACGAGCAGTTCGGCCTTTTCCGTGTCGGTGAGCGAAAACGGGGGCGGCGCGGCAGCCGGGTAGGCGGATTTTACAAAGAGATCAGCGCTGTACCCGACCACGCGCGAGCGATCGCCGGAGATGTCGCCGGAGTTGGCGTAGTCCAGCGCCACGGCCTGGTTCGCGCCCATCCGTTCAGCGGCGATCATCGCCGCCACCACCGGCGCGCCGCCGCACGCCTCCCACACGCGCGCGTCGAAGTTGCGCGCCATGCTGAAGTAGTCCCACGCTTCCAGCGCACGCAGCGTGTTGTGGTCCATGGTTTCGGCGTCGGCATAGGAGTGGTAATGCGACAGATCCGAACTGGCCAGGATCAAAGTATCGCCCGGCGTCTCGCCTTCCTTGCTCCTCGGGATCAGGCTCGCCAGCGCCACACCCAGGGCGCGACTGCTTTCGTAACTCTGATCGCCCATGACGATGGGAACCAGTTCGAAACGGCCCAGCACCCTCTGCAACCACGGCAACTCAACCTCGATGGCGTGTTCGCCACCGGCGGCCGTGGATTCATGGCCTTTGCCGGAAAGCTGGAGCGCGCCGCTCAACTTCGTCAACTGCAGCGCAAACTCCCGGTCGACGGGGATGACGCCGAGCGGCGTGGCATAGGCGTCGCCGTCGTAAACAGAGCTGAAACCGAAGGCCACATAATGCGACGGCGCGATCACGACCACGCGCGAGTAATTTCGGCCACGGAGCGCTGCAAACGTGAACGCGGCGACGGGGCCGGAGTAGGAATAACCGGCATGCGGCGCAACCGCGGCCAGAATGGCGCCGTCTACAGGTCGCGGCGCGGCGTGCGCCAGCAGATCGTCGAGCATTGCCGATAGAGTTTCGGGATCGGCTGGATAAAACGCGTCCGCCACCGCCGGTTGCCGGATTTTTTGCGGCCGGGCGGCGCGCGGAAGCACCGGCGCAGCGGCCGGCTGTTCAATCAAAGACGCCACAGGCAAAGTCATCTTCGAACTCCTTCTAACCTCCTTGGGGCAAACATTCCGGGCTGGGGTTACGCGCCCCAGATTCCGGGTATGGGATGGCGGCATTGGGGACAAGCGCCATCCTCGCCGATCAGCGACTTGATGGTTCGAAATCCAGTACGCTCCACCAGCAAACTGCGGCACTGCGGACAAAACGTGTTCTGCGCCGGGTGTCCGGGAACGTTGCCGATGTAGACGTAGTTCAATCCCTCGGCATCGGCAATCGCCTTGGCGCGCTCCAGTGTGGCCACCGGCGTTACCGGCAGGTGCTGGAGCTGATAGGCAGGATGAAACTGGGTGAAGTGGAGCGGCGCATCGGCGCCGAGATGCATCTTGATCCACGCAGCCACGCCGCGCAACTCCTCATCGCTGTCGTTCAGCGTGGGAATGATCAGGTAGACAATCTCGGTCCACTTACTCATCGCGCGCAAAGTTACCAGCGAATCGAGCACCGGCTTGAGACGTCCCTTGGCGACGCGATGATAGAAAGACTCAGTAAAGGCCTTGAGATCGATCTTGACCGCATCCATCTTGCCATACGCTGCGCGCAGCGCGTCCGGTTGCAGATAGCCGTTCGAAACCGCGATGCTGCGGATGCCGGCTTCGTGGCCCGCGTCGGCGGTGTCCATCAGGTATTCGGCAAAGATCCCAGGCTCGTTATAGGTATAAGCGATGGTGGGGCAATCGTAGCGCCGGGCTAGTTCTACGATGCGGCGCGGCGGCGCGAAGTGGGTAGGCGTTTCATCGAGAGAGGATTGGGAAAGATCCCAGTTCTGGCAAAATGTGCATTGCAGGTTGCAGCCCACTCCGCCGACCGACAAAGCATAACTTCCCGGTAAGTAGTGGAAGAGCGGCTTCTTCTCGATAGGATCGACGTGGATGGCCGGGGCGCGCCCGTGCAGAAGGGTGTAATACACGCCGCCGCGATTTTCTCGCACGCCGCAGACGCCGCGTTCGCCGTCGTTTACGATGCACGCCCGCGGGCAAAGCTCACACCGGACTCTCTGGTCCGGCAGCTTGATATAGAACCTGGCTTCAACGGCGAACGCTTCCCTGCCCCGGACCTGTGCAGCTTGCCCGTTTTGCGTGCGCTCGATGTTCATCAGGGCATTCCGTGGATGTAGAAGGCTCGGAGCGCAGACAAGGAGACCGGCCGGAAGGCGCCGGCGACACTTCCAAAGGACAACTCTTCTCCGCGGGGCGAGCCCGCCTCCGGCAGTGGATATCTACCTTTACGAATAGCGCAACCGGCGGTGATTTTCAGTGATGCACAACACCTTGGCGGGTTGAAGATGCTAGGGTGTATCGACATATACGGGTGGGCAGCGTTGCGAGGGAAAATTGGGCCAGACGAGGCGGAGGCCGAAGGCTTTGGCGGCTCCAAGGTCGAGGCCGGCAACGAAGTATGGCCCAATTTGCGCCGCAACCCGGAGGGACGGGGCCATTTTCCCTCATCCCTGTGTCGCTCGTCGCTAGCAGACGCCCGGTATGCGTCGCTCCTCTCTCCTTGATCTGAGAAAAAATGGCTCCCGTCGCTGCCCGCTCGTATATGTCGATACACCCTAGGCTTCGACATCTCCGAGCGAACGGTGCTGCGCTGGATGCGGAGATCTTCAGCATCCAACCGCAACGGACCAGCTTCAGAAGTCCTTGAGATTGACGGCGTTGGGTTTCCTCCAGCGCCTCCAAATGGCGGAATCTCCGTTTTCGGCGCCGAAGTGCTGGTTTGTGGATGCGAATCGGCTACTTCCGCCAGACAAAGAATCGTGAAGCGCCCTGTCGAGGGATGATCTACGCTGCCGGCAAGCAGATCGTGAACACTGAGCCTTGCGGCAGCCGGGGTTTGACAGAAATGACGCCTCCATGGGCTTCAACGGCCCACTTCGAAATGGCCAGTCCAAGCCCTGCGCCTCCCGCATCGCGGGTCCTGCCCTCGTCCACGCGATAAAAGCGGTCGAAGACACGTGCAGCCTTCTCTTCGGGTATTCCCGGGCCGTCGTCTTCGATGGCGAGCTCGGCAAAGCGCGATCCGTCGCCAGATTTTTCAGCGTCAGAGATCCGCAGCCGGATGGAGCTGGCCGAAGGCGAATACTTTACCGCGTTGTCGAGCAGGTTGATGACCGCCATGCGCAGGAAGTTGCGGTCAGCGGAAAGGTGAAACCGGCTTTCTCCTGTAAGAAAGATGGTCTGCTTCTTGTCTTCGGCAAGAACGCCGACAACCGCAACCGCTTCCTGAGCGAGATCGTTGAGCGTGAAGAAAGTGCGGTGCAGTTCGACTTCTCCCGAATCCGCATAGGCGATGGTCAGCAGGGTGTCGATCATGGCCGTCAGCCGCGCTACTTCTTCCAGCATGCTGCCGATGATGTCGCGGTACTTTTCCGGACTGTGGTCCTCCTGCAAGCCCACTTCCCCGACACTGCGAATGGCGGCCAGCGGCGTGCGCAGCTCATGAGAAACATCGGAAGTGAAGTGCTGCAGCTTTTCGAACGATTCGCCCAGCCGCGTGAGCAGTCCGTTGAGCACGCGCGCCATGTGTCCGAACTCGTCACGCGGATTGTCAATGGGGATTCGCTCGCTGAGGCGGCGCGCCGTGATCTGCTCGGTTCGCCGGGCCATTTCTTCCAGCGGGTTCAGCGCCTTGCCGGCGATGCGGTAGCCGGCAACCCCGGCGGCGACCAGCGCCACGGGCACAGCGAGCAGCAGAAGCACAAGAAATTCAAACAGGTGATCCCTGATTAAACCTGTGCCGTAGGCGAGCCGGATGAGAAGAGGCTTGCCATCGAGAATGTGAAGGTGGCTGATGGCGAGCACCGGGGCGCCGTTGGCGAGACGCATTCTTGTGGATCTGTAGCCCACATCTCCTTCGCCCGGCGCGGGCGCGCCGCCCAGATCCATCCCTTGCAGACGGTCGTTGCGCAAGAGCACCTGTCCACCCGGAGTCAGCACCTCAAGAAAGTCATCGAGCACGCGTCTCGATTGAGGGTGACTGTGGTAGTCCTGGTGTAAAAGCAAGCGACCGTCGGGGGCGAAGTACAAAAGCCCCTCGATAGTTTCCAGCTCCTGGATTTCAGCGCGGTGCAGCTCGTTCATGAGCTGCCAGTACTGAAGAACGCACGCCCCGCAGATGTACACGCCCAGCACGATGGCGAAGATGCCGACATACCAGAGCGTAAGCCGGTCGCGGATGTACCTGGGGCGCAGCCGCACTACTCTTCCTCTGCCTGGCGCAGCACAAAGCCGAGGCCGCGAACCGTATGCAGCAGCTTCACGGGGAATGGGTCGTCGAGCTTCTTGCGGATGCGTGCGATATGAACGTCAATCACGTTATCGAGGGAAGTATACCGCACTGTCGTCTTCCAGACGTCGCGAGCCACCATCTCGCGTGAAACCACAGATCCGCTGTTGAGCAACAGGTATTCGAGGAGGTCGAACTCGCGGCCGGTGAGATCGAGCGTCATATTGCCGCGCGCGGCCACGCGCCCGCTTACGTCCATTTTCAGGTCGGCAAGTTCGAGCACCGAAGTGGTTGCTGGATTCGACCGTCGATGGAGCGCGCGTACGCGCGCCAGCAGCTCGGGAAACGCGAAGGGTTTGACCAGGTAATCGTCCGCCCCGGCGTCGAGACCGCGCACTCGATCGTCCACCGATCCGCGCGAGGTGAGGATCAGAACTGGGGTGCGAAATCCATTGCGGCGCATCTCGCGCAATGTTTCCAGGCCGCCCATGCGCGGCAGCATGATATCGAGCAGAACCAGATCGAAAGCGGAGTGGTGCAGTTGCCGGATGCCGGCTTCTCCGGATTCGGCCAGAGTCACCTCGCAGCCATTGCCCTCAAGGCCTTCAGCGATGGCTGCGGCGAGTTTGCGCTCGTCTTCAATGACGAGGATGCGCAGGGTTTTGCCGGATCGCTCGGCGCTTGCCAGGCTCATGACTCAAAATGTATCTCACTCTGTGCTATCTCAGAAGGCCAGCGCCAAAACTTCAGAAAAACTTCAGAATTCCTTAAGGTCGCTCCGTGGTTTGATCGGAGAGTTGGGCTTCATTGCCCGATGCCGAGGAGTTCAAAAATGCCGAAAACGCTGGTCCTGACGCTGGGGATGCTTGCTTTTGGAGTGGTGGATCTGCCCTTGTGTGCAGCCGCCGCGGCGCCTGCGCAGCCCCTTTCCTTGCCCCCATCGACTGCCATCCCTGTACGGTTTGTCCATTCCGTGGATGCAAAGAAAGCGAGGGTGGACGATGCAGTGACGGCGAAGACGATGCAGGTGATTGTGTTGCCAGGCGGCCAGAGGATCGCAAAAGGAACTCTGGTTACCGGCCATGTGGTTGCGGTCGAGCCATTCCATTTCGATTCGACGCCCTATGCACGCCAGAGGCCTTCACTAATCTCGATCCATTTCGACACCATCGGGAGCGGCGAAGCCGTGATTCCCGTAAATCTCTCGGTTCGCGCCATTGCGAACACCCTTGAGTCAAGAGACGCAACCTATCCGCACAGCTTCGACGACACGGACCACGTGGGTGAGATCACGCTGGTTGGCGGAACGACATTTTCGCCTCTCGAAAAGGCGATTCTGTCCGATGACGGTGATGCCATCGCATACAACCGCAGGAATGGTGTGTTTGCGCGCCTGCTTCCCGCAGGCTTCTCCGGCCCCGGCGCGGGAATGAGCTGCGTGGGAACTGATACGGAGCAATCGGTGGCAATCTATTCTCCGGATGCATGCGGCGTGTACGGATTCGGCGGCGATTACATCCCGGAGAATGGCCAGGATGGCAGCGGGACCTTTACGCTTGCACGGCATGGACGCTCGGTAAGGCTCTACGCCGGCAGCACAGCTCTTCTCCAGGTGAATCCGGCAAATTGAATCCATGCATAAAGAGGATTCGCCGCAACGAGAGCATTTCACCGGAGCTATGGCGGATGAAGCAAATTCCGTTCGGGGTGGTGCTCTGCGGCTGTTCCTGCAGGTTCCACCGGTTGCTGGCGCACCAGACGCCTCGATTCCACCGGAGCCCACTGCGCCTGCCTGCCGGCGACGTGAAAATCGGCAATCTCGATTACCATATCTATTCGAACGCGCAATTGAACCGGAGAACCGCGGCGCAGAAAAGGAGTACCTCCCTGAGAGTGGCTATATCCCCATTTTCACCCATGCGAACCGCTTTCGTCTTCTTCTTGGCGGCGCTGTTCGTAATGAATCCGTCTGGCGTATCGGCCTCGCCTGCTACTTTTGTCACTGCGCTCCCCGTGGCGAAGAATCAAGGACTCTTTCGCTTCAATGCCGAGCCGGGCTTCGGGCCTTCCGGGTATCGCAGCCTTCAGTTTCCGGTCAATTTCGCTTATGGCGCGACTCCGAATTGGTCCTTGTTTATCACCGCGAACCAGGGCGTTTTGTCATTGGACCACAATCCTTCAACCTTTGGGGCGGGCAATACCGTGGTGTTCGTTCGCAATACCCTGTTCAAGATCGACAAGCCGCGGTCTACATTTCGCATTGCTCCACTTGCAGGCGCGTCGTTGCCTACCGGCCAGAATCGATACATGGTAAACGGAACCTTGGCGCCCGGCTCCCTCCAGTCCGGCTCCGGCACCGTCGATCCCTACGCTGGCGTCACCTTTGGTTATAACAATTCGCTCTTCGGCGCCGCATGGGACGCGACCTATCTCCACAATCCTGCGGCCTCCGCCGGTTTCACACCCGGGAGCCAGTTCGATGCGGATGGCGAAATGGAAATCAGGCTCTTTCCGTTCCACCTTCCCGAAGAGGGCTTGCCCAGTAATCTGGTGCTCTCCATTGAAGGAAATTATCAGGATCAGGGAATAAGCCATGTGAACGGGCTTCCCACCGTGGCCTCTGCCAATAAGACCTACAAACAGGACGCCATTTTCGAATGGGCTACCCTGCACTGGGAATTTGGGGCAGGCGAACAGATCTCCGTCATGCAGGACTATGAAACGCCGCATCCCATTGCCCAGCATTCTCGAACCTATATCTTCCTCGAGTACTACGTCTCTATGCCAAGCTGGCGCCGCAGGGGGCAGAGATGAGCCGGTTGTCAAAATGCGTTAAGGTCATATCCTTTGCGGCGCTGATGGTAGGTTCAATTTCCCCTTTAACCGCGCAAATGCCATCTCAGCCCGAGATTACGCGCGTCTCGGCAACCTTGAATGGGGTATTCTCGCCGCGCGGCTTTTTCAACATCCTCGTGCCCTTGACCAGAATGCAAGGCGCCGATGCTGCCAAGCTCGACCTGAAACGGTCGCGTATCACCATCGACTTTGCAGATGGGGCGCCCGTCTCGCCAGACGAGATCCGGCAGGTGATGGTGGAGGCCGGATATCGGCCCGGCGGCGTCTTGGTCCAACGACTGCCCCAACAGCAGGCCGTTGAAATTGGGCCCGGCTGGATAAGGATCAAGCATCCGCGGGCGAAGAACCCGGCAGTGCGCTGGCTGCAAGAGAATTTCTAAAACTGCCCGCAACATGCGGAGCTTGAGCTGCGGCGGCTACTTGACCGCGAGTCCAGGGCGAGTCCGCGCATGGATTTCTAACCTTCACTGGCGCGACTGCCGGCTCAGGAGCGCCCAGAGCGGGCGTTCCACCGTGCAAACAACGTCAGAACCCCATGATGTTGTAACCGCAATCGACGTACAGCGTTTCGCCGGTCACTGCGCTCGCGAGCTCGCTAGCCAGATAAAGCGCCGTCCCGCCCACCTCCAACTGGTCGACATTGCGATGCAGGGGGGCGCGGTCGGCATGCGCCTTGAGCATTTCGCCCAGCGCGCCAATGCCGCGCGCGGCCA
>JASHTU010000542.1 GCA_030040395.1 Acidobacteriaceae bacterium | reverse complement strand
CCTGGCTCGGGAACGCGCTAACATTGTCGAGACGATCCACAACCGGGCGTATTACGGCGTGAGCCTGGGCGAGACGGTGATCGATGTGACCATCGAGACGCGTGGGGCAACGCATATCACCGCCATCAGTCATGCGCTGCGCGAAGCTGGTTTCCGGTTTGAGAGAATTCAGTAGGCGAGGCTCGCCGCACGGCGGGAATATTCGGGGTCCGAGCGCTGATCGGTCGATGGGCCGAGCCCTGCAACAATTTCGGTCCCTGGCGCGTCAATCACAGTAAACGCGCGCCACCGCCGCTGGGTTGCGGTGTCACATCCTCGTATGAGCCGGGGCCGTCCCCGGACGGCGGACGCCGGGTTTTTGAACGGCAAATGCCCCCGGCGATAGGATAGAGAGAGGATAATCCTGGCTCGAACATCTGGCGCATATGCTTGATTGAAGAATTGTCTCCAACCAACCGACAGCAAGTAAGAGAGGAACATGGATCAGGCTCCGTCTGTTTCGCATTTCCGCCCAGAAAATACCCCACCCGAACCGGCAAAGAAACGACGCCACCGCTGGATTTGGGCGCTGGTGCTTTTAGCTTTCGGGTTGCTGTTTTACTGGGTCCTGCACCAACACGTGCAGAGCCAGGAGCAGACCGGGCGCCGCGGGCGTTTTCAGACGGTGGGAGCGGTGCCGGTAACGACGGCCACGGCAAAAGTCGGCAATCTTGGGGTCTACCTGAACGCCATCGGCACGGTGACCCCGGTGTATACCGACACTATCACCTCGCAGGTGACCGGCGTGATCCAGTCGGTTCACTACCAGGAAGGCCAGTATGTGCGCAAGGGCGATCCGCTCATCGATATCGACCCGAGGCCCTATGCCGCGCAGCTTGAGCAGGCCCAGGGGATGCTGCAGCGCGACGAGAACCTGCTCGCCGAGGCGCAAATGGACCTGACGCGCTACCAGGTGGCGTGGGCCAAGAACGCGATTCCGAAACAGACGTACGACGATCAAGGAAAGGTGGTGCTGCAGGACGAGGGGACGGTCAAGAACGACCAGGGCGTTGTGGCTTACGACCAGGTGGAGCTGAGTTACTGCCACATTACTTCACCGATTGACGGCCGGGTGGGACTGCGGCTGGTGGATCCGGGCAACGTGGTGACGGCGAACTCAACCACGCCGCTGGTGGTGATCGCGCAGATGCAGCCGATTACGGTGGTCTTTACGCTGGCCGAGGACAGTTTGCCCCAGGTGCTGACGCAGATGCGCGGGGGCCGCGGTCTCACGGTGCAGGCCTTTGACCGGACCCAGGAGAATCTGCTGGCCACGGGAAAGCTGATCACCGTGGACAATCAGATCGACACCACCACCGGGACCGTGAAGGCGCGGGCCGAGTTTCCCAACGGGAATGGTATCCTCTTTCCCAACCAGTTTGTGAATACGCGGCTGCTGGTCAAGACCCTTTCCAACCAGCTCCTCATTCCCTCCTCGGCCATTCAACACAACGGGGCCGCTTCGTTTGTGTATTTGATCCAGGACAAAAAAGCGGTGATGAAGACGGTGAATCCGGGAATATCGGAGGGAGGCAACACCGTGGTGGCGGGACTGGCGGCCGGCGACGTGGTGGCCGACAGCAGCTTCGAGAAACTCCAGGACGGGTCACAGATCTTCATTTCCAAGGTGGCGCTGCCGGCCACGTCCTCTGAAGATTCGGGGATCGGGGCCCCATGAGTCCATCGCGCCCATTCATTCTGCGCCCGGTGGCCACATCGCTGCTGATGGCCGCCATCCTGCTTGCGGGCATTGTCGCCTTCACGCAGTTGCCGGTGTCCGCACTGCCGGAGGTGGACTACCCGACCATCCAGGTGCTGACGTTCTATCCCGGGTCCAGCCCGGACGTGATGGCGACCACGGTGACGGCGCCGCTGGAGCGGCAGTTCGGCGAAATGCAGGGCTTGAGCCAGATGACTTCCACCAGCGCGGGCGGGGTCTCGGTCATCGTTCTGCAGTTCAGCCTCTCGCTGGGTCTGGACGTCGCCGAAGAAGAAGTTCAGTCGGCCATCAATGCGGGCCAGACCTTTCTGCCTTCCGATCTGCCCGTCCCGCCGGTGTACAACAAGACCAATCCGGCCGATGCGCCGATTCTCACCTTGGCCATCACCTCCGACACCCTGCCGCTTTCGCAGGTGGAGGACCTGGTGGATACGCGGCTGGCGCCGCGGCTCTCGCAGCTCAACGGAGTGGGACTGGTGAGCATCAGCGGCGGGCAAAAGCCCGCGGTGCGCATTGATGTGAACCCGGTGCAATTGTCCTCTTACGGGCTGAACATGGAGGACGTGCGCTCGGCGCTGGTGGACGCGAGTGTGAACTCGGCCAAGGGCAACTTCGACGGGCCGCGGCTCGATTACCAGATCGACGCCAACGACCAGATCACACAGGCGAACCAGTACAAGAACATTGTTGTTTCCTACGTCAACGGATCGCCCGTTTTTTTGAAAGACGTGGCCGACGTGGTGAACGGCGTTGAAAACGCCAAGCAGGCCGCCTGGATGGACACCACGCCGGCCATCGTCTTGAACATTCAGCGTCAGCCGGGCGCGAACACCATCACAGTGGTGAACAGCATCCGCAAGGTGCTGCCCCAACTGGAAGCCAATCTGCCCGCGTCCATCCGGGTCACGACCCTGACGGATATGACCACCAGCATTCAGGCGTCCGTGAACGACGTGGAGTTCGAGCTGATGCTGACCATCGCCCTGGTGGTGATGGTGATCTTTCTCTTCCTGCGCAGCCTCTACGCCACCATCATTCCCAGCGTCGCGGTCCCGGTTTCGCTGGTGGGCACCTTTGGGGCCATGTATCTGCTGGGCTTCTCGCTCGACAATTTGTCCCTGATGGCGCTGACCATCTCCACCGGCTTCGTCGTGGACGACGCGATCGTGATGATCGAGAACATCAGCCGCTTTCTCGAAGAGGGCATGTCGCCTCTGGACGCCGCACTGACCGGCGCCGGCCAAATCGGCTTCACCATCATATCGCTGACTGTTTCTCTCATCGCCGTGCTCATCCCCCTGCTCTTCATGGGCGACGTGGTGGGGCGGCTGTTCCGCGAATTCGGCGTCACGCTTGCGGTCACCATCATGATTTCGGCGGTGGTTTCGCTGACCCTGACGCCGATGATGTGCTCGCGCATCCTGCGCCACAACCCGGAGGAGAAACAGAGCCGCTTCTATCGCGCCTCCGAGCACATGTTTAACAGCCTCATCGGGTTTTACGGGCGCACGCTGACCGTCGTGCTGCGCTACAAGACGATCACCCTGCTGGTGGCGTTGGCGACGCTGGTGCTGACCATTGTGCTCTATATCTCGATTCCCAAGGGCTTCTTCCCGGTGCAGGACACGGGGGTGATCCAGGGAATTTCGCAGGCGTCTCAATCGATTTCCTTCGCCGACATGTCGGAAAGACAGGAGGAGATGGCCAAGATCATTCTCCAGGATCCGGCGGTGGACAGCCTGTCGTCGTTCATCGGCGCGGACGGGATCAACACCACCCTGAACAGCGGGCGGATCTCGATCAACTTGAAGCCCCTCGAGGTGCGCCACATCAACGCTTCGGATGTCATCCGGCGGCTGCAGACGAAGCTGCAGCAAGTGCCGGGAATCCATCTTTACATGCAACCGGTGCAGGACATCACGGTCAACGACCGGGTGAGCCGGACGCAATACCAGTACACGCTCGAGGATCCGAACACCACGGAGCTGAACCAGTGGGCGAACCGGTTCGTGGCCCAGTTGCAGAAGCTGCCAGATCTTGAAGACGTGGCGACGGACCAGCAGACCGGGGCGCGCGCCATTCAACTGGTCATCGACCGGGTGACGGCGTCGCGGCTGGGAATTGCGCCGACAACGATCGACAATACGCTCTACGACGCCTTTGGGCAGCGCCAGATCAGCACCCTATATACACAACTCAATCAGTATCACGTGGTGCTGGAAACGGCCCCTCAGTGGCAACAGAACCCCAACGACCTCGGCGATCTGTACATTCAGACCAATTCGTCGTCGGGCGCGACGGGGGCGGGCGCAACCACGTCCTTCTCGCAATCGGCGTCGGCGTCGGCGGGATCGAACGCGCTGACGGCGCCGGTTCGCTATACGCCGTCGTCGGGGGTGATGACGGCGCCGGCCGGAGTGCTTGCCGGCTCCGTCCCTGCGGCGGGGTCGAATTTGACCTCGTCGTCGGTGGGCGCCAACGCCATTCCGCTCAGCGCCTTCACCCATGCGGCGCCGACCACCGAAGCGTTGTCGATCAACCACCAGGGGCAGTTCCCTTCGGTGACGGTGTCATTCAATCTGGCTCCGCGCGCTTCGCTCGGCGCCGCCATCAACCAGATCAACAACGTGGCCAAGCGGCTGAATTTTCCCGCCACCGTGCAAGCCGGCTTCCAGGGAACCGCGGCTTCATTCGAGAATTCGCTTTCCAACGAGGCCCTGCTTATCCTGGCCGCGCTGGTGACGGTTTATATCGTTCTCGGCGTTCTTTATGAAAGCTTCATTCATCCCATCACCATTCTCTCCACCCTGCCGTCGGCGGGCGTGGGAGCGCTGCTGGCGCTCATGCTTTTCGGCCAGGATTTGAACGCCGTGGGCATCATCGGCATCATTCTGCTTATCGGCATCGTCAACAAGAACGGCATTCTAATCGTCGACTTTGCGCTGGAGGCGGAACGGGAGCGGGGCAAGGACTCCGAGGCGGCCATCTTCGAGGCCAGCTTGCTGCGTTTCCGGCCCATCATGATGACCACCATGGCGGCGCTGCTGGCAGGCGTTCCCCTGGCCGTGGGCACCGGACTGGGTTCGGAGCTGCGCCACCCGCTGGGCATCTCCATGGTGGGCGGGCTGTTGCTGAGCCAGATTCTTACCCTCTACACCACGCCCGTAATTTATGTCTTCTTTGATCAGCTCGGCGAGCGCATTACCGGGCGCCACATCTCTCACGCGCCGCAGCGTAAGGAGTCGCAGACCGTCACGGAGGGCGTATGAGCCTTTCGTCGCCGTTTATCCACCGGCCTGTGGGCACCACTCTACTCACCATCGGCGTGGCCCTTGCCGGCGCCATCGGTTATTCGGTGCTGCCGGTGGCTCCGCTGCCGCAGGTGGATTTTCCGACCATCAGCGTCCAAGCCAGCCTGCCCGGCGCCAGCGCGCAGATCATGGCGGCCTCCGTGGCCACGCCCCTGGAGCGCCAGTTCAGCCATATCGCCGGGGTTACCGAGATGACTTCGTCCAGCTCGCTGGGCGGCACCAACGTCACCCTTCAGTTCGATCTCAGCCGCAACATCGACGGCGCGGCGCGCGATGTGCAGGCGGCCATCAACGCAGCCCGGACATATCTGCCCGCGAATCTTCCCCAGAATCCCTTCTATCGCAAGGTAAATCCGGCCGACGCGCCGATCATGATCATCGGTCTCACCTCGGACAAATACGACGTCACCAAGGTTTATGACCTGGCTTCCACGTTGCTGATGCAAAGACTGTCCCAGATTCCCGGCGTAGGCCAGGTCTTTGTCGGCGGCGGGGCCACGCCCTCGGTGCGCGTTGAGGTCAATCCCACCAAACTTGAGAGCTTCGGCCTGACCCTCGC
>JASHTU010000541.1 GCA_030040395.1 Acidobacteriaceae bacterium | reverse complement strand
ACGGAGCGGTTGCTTACAGAAATGGGGGAGAGCGGGAAGCGGGTCCCCGAGCCACCTTCAATGAGGAGAACTTGGTAGGAAATAGCCTTCGCCGGTGAACCCTGTTCTTTCCCGGCCCCAAGGCGCTATCGTGGAGAGAGCGGGCGCGCCCCCTGTCCCATGCGCTTCGTGATCCCCAAAAAACAGGAGCCTTGAGCCCAATGAGCAATCAGCCCCTGGTGTTGGTTTTGGCGGCGGAACCCGATGAGCAACTCCACATGTTACACGATTTGCCCCACGTGGTCGGTAACAGCCCTTCCACGTTTGTCGAGGCCGCGGAAGAAGCCTCCGCCATCTTTCACTGGTCCGGCTCGCGCGATCTCCTGCGCTCGGTGTTCCTCGCCAGCCCCAACGTGCGCTGGGTTCACTCCCGCTCCGCCGGTCTCGACAATGTCCTCTTCCCCGAGCTGGTCGCTAGCCCCGTCTCCCTCACCAACGGCAGCGGAGTGTTCAGCCAGGCCCTGGGCGAGTTCGCCCTCGCCATGGTCCTCTATTTCGCCAAGAACTTCCCCCGCATGATCCGCAACCAGCGCGCCCGCCGCTGGGAGCAGTTCGACGTTGACGCGATTGCGGGCCAGTCTGCCGGCATCGTCGGTTACGGTGACATCGGCCGCACCGTCGCCGCCCGCCTCCATGCCATGGGCATGAAGGTGCTCGCTCTCAAGCGCCACCCCCCGGCCACCCCCGATCCTTTCATTGATCGCTACTTCCGCCCCGACGAACTCCTTGAAATGCTCGCCGACTGCGATTACGTTGTAGCATCCGCGCCGCTCACCCCGGAAACCCGTCACATGCTCTCCGATGCCCAGTTCGCCGCGATGAAGCCGTCTGCCGTAGTCATCAATGTAGGCCGCGGCCCCGTTGTCGATCAGGCGGCCCTAGTGCGCGCCCTCCGTGAGAGAAAAATCTGCGGCGCCGGCCTCGATGTATTCGAGCAGGAGCCCATCCCCGAGAATGATCCAATCTGGAGCCTTGAAAACGCCTTTATCTCACCCCATTGCGCCGACCACACCCATGACTGGCTCGATCAGGCCATGCGCTTCTTTCTTAGCCAATACCAGCGCTTCCAGAACGGCGAACCGCTCGAAAACATCGTGAATAAAACCCTCGGCTATTAGTCACTCCAGCCCTTGGCACGCTCCACGGCCCGTTGCCACGCGGCGCGACGCGTCGCCCGCTCACGCGCGTCCATCTGCGGCTCGAAGCGTGCGTCGCCCCGCCGCTTTGAGCGCAGCTCTTCGGGGCTCGCCCAGAAACCCACGGCCAGCCCGGCTAGGTACGCTGCGCCGAGCGCCGTCGTCTCCGTAACCAGCGGTCGCACCACCGGTGCGCCCAGCAGATCCGCCTGGAACTGCATCAGCAAGTCGTTTACCGCGGCGCCCCCGTCCACCCGCAGCGCGCTCAGCGGCGTGCCGGTCTCGCTATGCACGGCATCGAGCACATCGGCTACCTGGAAGGCAATGGCCTCAAGCGCGGCGCGCGCAATATGGCCCGGTTTGGTGTCGCGGCGCAGCCCAATCAACATTCCCGTGGCGTGCGCGTCCCAGTGCGGCGCGCCCAGCCCCACAAACGCCGGCACAAACACCACTCCACCCGTGTCGGGCACGCTGGCCGCCAGCTCCTCCACCCCCGTCGACGTCTCAATTAATTGCAGATTGTCGCGCAGCCACTGCACCACCGCGCCGCCAATAAAAATGCTCCCTTCGATCGCGTATTCCAGTCGCCTCTGTGCGCTCGCCGCCACCGTCGTAATGAGTCGATGCCGCGACCGCACAAACTCCGCGCCGATGTTCTGCAACAGAAAGCACCCCGTGCCATAGGTGTTTTTCGCTTCCCCCGCATTCCAGCACATCTGCCCGAAAAGAGCGGCCTGCTGGTCGCCGGCGATCCCCGAAATCGTCGCGCCGCCGAAACCCAGCGTCGTCGTCTCCTCGCTCACGCGCTCGCTCGACCATACTACCTCGGGCAGCAAACTCTCCGGCACATCGAAAAGGCGCAGCATCTCCGCGTCCCACTCGCCCTTGATTACATTGAAAAGCAGGGTGCGCGAGGCGTTAGTCACATCGGTCACGTGCCGCCGTCCTCCGGTGAGATGCCAGATCAGCCAGCTATCCACGGTGCCGAAGGCCAGTTCGCCGCGTTCCGCAGCCCCCCGTGCTCCCTCAACGTGATCCAGAATCCACTTCACCTTCGTCCCCGAGAAATAGGGGTCTAGCACTAGGCCAGTTTTCGACGAGACCGTGTCCCCAACGCCGCTCTGCTCTAATGTCTTGCACTGCGCGGCGGTGCGACGGTCCTGCCATACAATCGCGGGATAAATCGCCCTGCCTGTCGCGCGCTCCCACACAATCACCGTCTCGCGCTGGTTCGTGACGCCTATCGCCGCCACATCGCGCGGCCGCGCCCCGGCCTTCGCCAAAGCCTCGACGGCGCACGTCATTTGGCTGCTCAGGATTTGGTTGGGATCGTGCTCCACCCATCCGGCACGCGGGTAGAACTGTTGAAACTCATGCTGCGCCGCCGACGTAATGGCGCCTGCTTCATCGAAGAGGATCGCCCGCGAACTTGTTGTCCCTTGGTCCAGCGCCAAAACGTATGCCACCCGTTCACCTGCTTCCGGCAATCAGTCAAACACGCTGAGGCGGGCTGGAGCAAGATGCCCGATGGTGCTCAAATCCAGGCAGGTGGCTATCCGCGCTCTGTTTTCCGGGAAGCGTGTGTAGTTGCCCTTTAACGCTCTCTCCGCGCCTGCCTCGGCTGCGCTCAATCTCGCCGCGTGCCGCCGGAGTGCTACAATCCTCGGTGTTCTGTTATACCGCTCATAGGTAAGTGAATTCATCGATAGCGCCGGAGTGCCGCCGCGCAGTTACATCCCAGCCAGGCCCGTTCAAACCAGGCTCGACCAAAGCCAACACGCCAAGAGCACGACCAGGGGGTGAAAATGGAACTTGGAAACAAAGGCCCTTGTGGGCCGCATATCACCCGCAGAAACTTGCTTGAATCCGCGGGAGTCGTGGGAGCAGCCATGATGATTCAAAATGCGACGGCCGCGGGCCAGATTTCGAACTCCGAAGCAGAAGCAGGCCCCAGAATTACTTCTGTCAAAGCAACCGTTCACATCGTGCCCGTCCAGGTTCCCCTCTTGGCGAAGCCGCTCAAAAGCCAAATTGTCTTTGTTGAAATCAACACGGACCAGGGCGTCACGGGCTACGGCCTGACTGGCGATACCCAACGCTTTGGTGTGAGAGACTTCATCAATTTCCAGCTCGCGCCTTTCTTAAAGGGCAGGAACGCGTTGGATATCGAGGCGCGGTGGCAGGAGATGTTCCTGACCTTCAATCCGCGCTATCAAACCGGGGCATGGAGCTCGGCAGTGAGCGCCGTGGACATCGCGCTGTGGGACATCAAAGGAAAGTACTACAAAGCGCCGGTATGGCGGCTGCTGGGCGGAGCCAAAAAGAAGGCGCCGGCGTACATCACCTTCGGGCTTCTGGACTATAACCAGGCGCAGCTCGTGGAGATGGCAAAGCGTTTCGTGGCTGACGGACAGGACAAACTCAAAATGGTCGTGGCCATCGACAACGGGGAGAATGTGCTGGAAGACGCCGCACGGGTGAAGGCGGTTCGCGAAGCCATTGGAGACAAAATCGATCTGATGATCGATGGGAATTACCTGTTTCCGATGAACCGCGCGCTGCAACTGGCCAAGCACGTGGAGCCATACAACCTCACCTGGTTCGAGGAGCCGCTGTATGGCAACGACGCCCGGTTACTGGCCCAGTTGCGCCAAAGATGTTCGGTGCCGATTTCGGCGGGCCAAAACGAGGGCTCGCGTTTCCGGCATCTTGAGCTGTTGCAGCAGGAGGCGGTGGATATTCTGCAGCCTAATGTTTGTTACGTGGGCGGATACACGGAAGGGATGAAAGTGGCGGCGATGGCGCAGGCATTCAACATCTTGGTGGCGGACGGGGGTGGGTGGCCGCATCACAATATGCATCTTCAAGCCGCGGCCTCCAACGGCTGGCGGGTCGAGTTCCACTACATCATGTGGATGGTCGGCAACACGATCTACCAGAATCCTCCACAGCCGGAAAAGGGGTGGGTCACTTTGCCAGACGAACCCGGACTCGGTTTGGAACCGAATCGGGCGGCGCTCGACAAGTATCTTGAGGCGTAGACTGTGGCGAAGGTTGGCGCGCAGATCGGCGAGCGCCTGATTGCGGTTTTTCATTTTTTCTCAGATTGGCACAGGGGTCTATCCTGCCTATGAGAGTTTCTCTGCAAAGGCGTCTTTCTCCGGTGGTGATGGCTTCGTTTCTCTCCGCAACTGTACCGGCGCACGGGGCTGCGCCGGAGCGCACGCAGGCGCGGTCCATGGTGACGACGCAGTACGGCATCGTGGCCACCAGCCAGGCGGTGGCTTCGCAGGCGGGCGCGGCGATCCTGGAGCGGGGCGGGAGCGCCGTGGATGCGGCCATCGCCGCCAATGCGGCGCTGGGCGTGATCGAGCCGATGATGAACGGCGTGGGCGGCGACCTGTTCGCCATCATCTACGACGCCA
>JASHTU010000540.1 GCA_030040395.1 Acidobacteriaceae bacterium | reverse complement strand
CTAGCGCAACAGTATCCGCTCTCGAAAAGCCTGAGTGTGCAAAATGGAGCCGCGTGCCTGCTCACGCTGGCCAACGGTTTCGTTCCCTGTTCCGGCTTCACCCAGGACACTTACGCCATCGATCCCAACTTCCACATCGGCTACGCGCAAATCTGGAATCTCGAGGTGCAGCGCGATCTGCCCTTCGCAATGCAGATCACGGCGAGCTATCGCGGAACCAAGGGCACACGCGGACCACAGGAGATCTATCCAAACAGCTATCCTATCGGCAAGGCTAATCCTTGTACGAGCTGTCCTTCGGGTTTTGTCTACGAAAAGTCGAACGGAAACTCGACCCGCCAAGAGGGTCAGGTTCAGTTAGGCCGTCGGCTGGTAAATGGTTTCACCGCATCGCTGATGTACACCTACTCGAAGTCGATCGACGACGACGCATATCTGGGCGGGACGGGTCACGTAACCGCGAGTGGCCCGGGGGAGACGCCGTCATCGGCCCCCACCGAATCGGCGATGATCGCGCAGAACTGGCTCGCCCCGCGCGCCGAGCGGTCGCTCTCCAGCTTCGATCAACGCCAGCTCGCGAATATCACCGCCCAATACACTAGCGGCGAAGGCCTCCGCGGCGGCACGCTGATGAGCGGCTGGCGCGGGCGGCTTCTAAAAGAGTGGACTCTCGAAACCACCATCAGCGTGGGCACGGGGCTTCCCGAAACGCCTATTTATCCAGAGGCGGCGCCCGGTACGGGATCGAACAGCATCATCCGACCGGACCTGACCGGCGCGCCGATCAACAACGCCAAAGATGGTGCGCACATAAATGCCGTGGCCTATACCGCGCCGGCCGCAGGACAGTGGGGAACGGCGGGCAGGGATTCCATCACCGGCCCCGGCCAGTTTACCCTCAACAGCGCGCTGAACCGCACCTTCCGCCCGCATGGAAAGCTCTATCTCGATTTGCAGATACAATCCACCAATACGCTCAACCATTTGGCCTTCACAAGCTGGAATACGATCGTAAGCGCCGTGCAATTCGGCTTGCCCGCCGGGGCTGGCGGAATGCGCATCCTTCAAACCGTGCTGCGCCTGAGGTTCTGAGCCATGCGAACTCCGGTTGCTCGCATTCTTTTTCTCGCTACGGCGGCCGCCGCTAGCGGGCAGACCATCGGCTCCAACACCGCGCCCGGCCAAGCGCAGGGATTCACGTTCACCATCCAGTCGCAGCTTGTGGTCGAGGCCGTCAGGGTCAAAGACAAGCAGGGCGGCTTTGTGCACGGCCTCACGGCCAAGGACTTCGCGCTTAGCGAAGACGGCGCGCCGCAGACCATCCGCTACTGCGAGCACGAGAGCCTGGCGCAGAACGCGAAGCCGCTGCCGGAAGAGCCGGCGCAGGACGAGAGCATCACCATTTACAATCCCCTCGCGCGGGAGCAGATTCAACCAGAGCCAGTGGAGAAGGACCGATACAAGAACCACTGGCTGCTTGCGTTCTACTTCGACATGACGACCATGCCGCCGGGCGACCAGTTGCGCGCGCTCTCCGCGGCCGAAACATTCATCTGCACCAAAATGACCAGCTCCGACCTCCTCGCCCTGTTGCGCTACCAGGGCGGATCAGTCGATATCCTGCAGGACTTCACCAACGACCGCGACCGCCTGCTGAGCATTCTTGAAACCATGGTCGTCGGCGAGGGCCAGGGCGCGACCGACACCACCGACGACGCCAGCAGCGCGGACACCGGCGCCGCGTTCGGCCAGGACGACAGCGAGTTCAACATCTTCAACACGGATCGCCAACTCTCCGCGCTCGAAACCGCGGCCAAGCAACTGGGGCGCGTCAGCGAAAAGAAGTCGCTCCTCTATTTCGCCAGCGGCCTGCGCCTCAACGGCGTCGACAACTAGGCGCAGCTTCACGCCACCGTCGACGCGGCGATTAAATCCGGCGTCACCTTTTGGCCGATCGATGCACGCGGACTGGTGGCGGCGGCGCCGCTGGGCGACGCAACGCAAGGCTCGCCAGGAAACCAAGGCCTCTACACGGGAGCGGCGGCGCTCGCCGTCACGAACAACTTTCAGCAGTCGCAGGACACGCTTTATGCCCTCGCCGGCGACAGCGGCGGCAAGGCCTTCTTCGACAACAACGACCTCACCCTCGGCATCGTCCATGCGCAGCAGGCGGTTTCTGACTATTACATCCTCGGCTACTACACCTCAAACACCGCGAAAAACGGCAATTTCCGCCGCATCAAAATTTCAATGACCAACGGACTCGAGGACAATCTGAATTATCGCGAGGGCTATTATGCGGAGAAGGAGTTCGCCAAATTCAACGAGGCGGATAAAGAGCGCCAGCTCGAAGATGCGCTCATGCTCGAAGTCCCGATCACCGATCTGACCATCGCCATGGAGATTGACTACTTCCAGCTCAACCGCGCGGAATACTTCGTCCCCATCAGCGTCAAGATCCCAGGGCGCGAGCTAGCCCTGGCCAAGCGCGGAGGCGCGCAGCAGACGTCGATCGACTTCATCGGCGAGATCAAGGACACGGTCGGCGGGTTTACAGTGCAAAACATCCGCGACCATGTGAGCAAAAAGCTTTCCGACGCGACCGCGGCGGAGCTTGCCAAGGTTCCCATCGAGTACGACGCGGGTTACACCTTGCTGCCCGGCCGCTATATGATCAAGTTCCTTGCGCGCGACGATGAGACGGGGAGAATCGGCACCTTCCAGGCCACGTTCACCATCCCCAACCTGAACAAGGTCCGAAGATCGCGTGGCGATGAGTTCGGTGGTTCTGAGCAGCCAGCGCGTGGCTTTGAACGCCGCACTCTACGACACCGAAAAGGCCAAGGAACGCAGGAAGGACGAAGCCGCGAATCCGCTCGTCGTAAACCGGGCCAGACTGATCCCCAGCGTGACCCGCGTCTTTTACAGGGGGCACGCAATCTACGTTTATTTTCAGGCCTACAAGCAAACTCCCGCCTCCGCCATACAGCCGCTCTTCGCATTCACCACTCTCTACCAAAATGGCGAGGCGGTGTACGAAACGCAACCGGAGTCGATCATTCCCAGCGCGCAAAGCCGCCTCGGCGTCATGCCCCTCAATTTCGATCTCGGCGTAAGCGCGTTACCGTCCGGTAAGTACGAGTGCCAGGTCACCATCCTCGACCCTACCGCGCACGAAGCCAACTTCTGGCGCGCGCCCATCGAGCTTGTACCTTAACGAGTTGCGAAGGAATGCAGTGTAATCAGTTTCCTGAGAGTATTTTGGTGGCCGCATTCAGCACTTCCACCTCGCGTTCAATCGCAGCCGCCGTTCGCGCAATCTCCGCGTCCACGATAGCCCATTGCTTTTGCTCGATCGCCTCTCGCACTGCCGGCAGTGTCTTGACTCCATAGCCCGTATAGAAGCCGGGCGCATAGACCATATTCTCGAACCACGGCCGGTTGGGAAGTCCCGCGGGATCAGTGAGCGCTCGTTGGGTCTTCAGCAATTCATCGTTGACGGCAGTCTCGCCGCTTGCATCGTGCGCCGCGAACGCGCGTTCGTACTCCGCGGCGGCAGCCGTGAGGTCGTCGGACGCCTGGTCGAGCGGAGCAAAGTTGAAGTACTTCGGGATCGCTTCAACCGCAGGAGGAACGCTTACCTTCTTCGGATCGGCCGCGGCCGCATACACTCCCTCAGTAATGTCGGCATCGCGATTCTTGATCTCCGTGCGCATCGTGTCCGCCAGCTTCTTCACTTCCGTCACGTAGTTTTGCACCGTGTCGGCCTCGTCCGTGAACTGATAGGGAATCACGTCGGCGTCCGCCATCCGCATCACCATCGTGCCCGCCGTCTGCGCGAGAGCCCGTTCATACACAAAGGTCGTGTCCTGGAAGTGCGTGTAAAAGTAAAAATCGTCGTAAATCGAGTGGTACTGGCCGCTTCCCTCATCCTCGCCGCCGAAGGCCAGATCCACGCTCGGAACCCCCAGGTGATCAATGAACACTGTGTAATCGGAGCCCGATCCAAGCGCGCCGATGCGGCTGTCGGCGCGTGTTCGGGTTTCCGCCCGCATCTCCGGCGTGGCGTGCAACATGCTCGCTAGCCGCGCCCGCTTCCAGATCGACATCTTCGTCTCCGGATCCTGGATGTCCTTAGCCACGCTGTTCACAAAGTTCTCCAGCGAGTGCGAGCCCGAGGCGCGGAAGAGGCCCCGGGTGTTGCCATCCGAGTTGAAGTAGGCCACCGCGTGCTGCCGCAACTCGTCGGCGTGGTATTCCGCCCACTCCGTCGAGCCCAGCAGCGCCGGCTCTTCGCCGTCCCAGAAGCAATAGATAATGGTGCGCTGCGGCTTCCATCCCTGTTTCAGCAGCTCGCCCCAAGCGCGCGCCTCTTCAAGCTCGAGGCTCGTGCCGCTGAGTGGATCTTCGGCCCCATTCACCCACGCATCGTGATGGTTGCCACGAATCACCCACTGGTCGGGGAAGCTGGACCCGGAAATTGTGGCTACCACGTCGTATAAAGGTTTGCGGTCCCAGTTGAACGCAACCGCAAGGTGCGCCATCGCCTTGCTTGGGCCGGTTTTGTAAGTGATGGGCAGGCCGCCGCGCCAATTATCAGGAACGGTCTGGCCCCCTAGCGCAAGGAGGAAAGGTTGGGCGTCGGCATAAGAGATGGGCAGCACGGGAATTTTGGTGATCGTTTGCACCTGGTCCAGCGGGATGAGTTTCACGCCCGGCTTCGCGCCCACGCCGGGCGTCTGCGGATCGCCCGGATAGACGGGCATGTCCATCACGCTGCCGCGTTGCACGCCTTCGGGCGGACGCATCGGCCCGTCCGGATACGGGTCTCCGTTGGCGTAACCATCGTCTTTCGGATCGGAGTAGATAATGCAGCCGACAGCGCCGTGCTGGGCAGCCAGCTTGGGCTTGATGCCGCGCCAGGTTTCGCCGTAGCGCGCAATCACAATCGCGCCTTTTACCGAAACGCCCATCGCAGCCAGCTGCTCATAGTCGGAGGGCGCGCCGTAATTCACGTACACCAGCGGCGCCGTGACGTCGCCATCGCGCGAGTAAGCGTTATACGTCGGTAACTGTTCGCTCTTCTGGCCCGAAGTCGGATCGACTGCCACCGTCGGCTCTTCCAGCTTGGCGGTGAATGGCGCGGGGCCCAGCAACTCCAGCTTTCGCGACCTAGGAGTCGGGAATAGGGCCTCGAATTGCTCGATCTTCGCGTCAAGTCCGTAGGACTTCAACTGCGCCATTAGCCATTCGGCATTGTCTTTATCGTAAGGCGAGCCAACGTGATGCGGCCGCGCCGACATCCGCTGCATGTCTTCGCGAATCCGCTCCCGGTCGGGAATGGCGCGGAATTTCTGCTCCCATTGCACTTCAACTGCCGAGTGCTCGGCCGAATAGCCGCGCAGCGGCTCATCCGCAGGCGGCTCCAAGGCAAACGCGGCGAAAGAAAACAACATCAAGAAAGAGGCAAGTCGACGCATGCGTAAGTCACCTCGCGGGACCGGATAACTGACTCGACACTGGTGTTTTGTTGGGTAAAGTTGAGGACGTTGCGGCAGTGAGACGGAGTCTAATATTCTCTCCCCCGGGTGTCAAACTCTTCTCAACGGCGAGGCCAGCGCTCCTGCTTGCCGCTCCATGAACGCTCAGGCCGATCTCGATTGATTCGGACATCCTGCCTGTTCTTCTGTTCGTACGCCGCCTCCTACTTTCTTTACGCTTGGACAACCGTGGAATCCGAGGCGCAAACTGAATAACATGTCGCGAATCGTACTGCGTGTCAATGGCCGGGATCACGCAGTGGAGGCCGATCCGGACACTCCGCTGCTGTTTGTGTTGACCGACAATCTCGGACTGCAAGGCCCCCGCTTCGGTTGTGGGATCGCGCAATGCGGCTCCTGCACGGTAATCCGGCATGGCCAGGCGGTCCGCTCATGCATCCTTCCCGTAAGCTCGGTGGGAACGGACGAAATCATGACTCTCGATGGTCTGGGCGCACCTGAGGATCCACACCCAATCCAACGCGCCTTCATCGAAGAGGGCGCATCGCAGTGCGGCTTCTGCCTCAGCGGCGTCATCCTCACCGCGAAAGCCACGCTCGATGGGAATCCCAACGCTACCGACGGCGAGATCCGCGCAGCCATGGACGTGATCTTGTGCCGCTGCTTCGCTCACACCCGCATGCTGCGGGCAATCCGCAAATACGCTGAGCAGAGGAAACATGAAAAAAGCTAATCCCTCCCGGCGCGAGTTCCTCGAGGGCTTCGGCGCCCTGGTGGTGAGCTTCAGCGCATTTTCCGGCGGCGTGCAAAGCTGGGCCCAGGGACCATTTGACACTCATGAATCCCACATTGACCCTAAGAGACTGGACTCGTGGATCGCGGTGCAGGGCGACGGCTCTGTCACCGCCTACACCGGGAAATGCGACTTCGGCCAAGGCCAATTCACGGCCCAGACCCAACTTGTGGCCGAAGAACTGTGCGTGCCGCTTGAGCGCGTGAAGCTGATCGAGTGCGACACAAACCTTACGCCCGACGAGGGCACAACTTCAGGCAGCCAGACCACGCCCACAAACTTCAACCACAAGAATCTTGCGCTGGCCTGCGCCACCGCACGCGAAGCCCTCGTGGCCATGGCCGCGCAGAGGTTCGGCGAGCATGTCGAGAACCTGCAGGTCGCGAACGGCGTCATCCGTGGCAAAGGTGGACAGCGCATTACCTACGCGGAGCTGATTGGCGACCGCAAGTTCGACCTCCCGCTGAATCAGGCGGCAAAGCGCAAGCCCCAGAACGAATGGATGATCCTAGGCAAGCCGGTGAACTCCCTTGACCGACCCGCTCTGATGACTGGCCGGTTCGAGTTCGTCCACTGCGTGCGCGTTCCCGGCATGGCGCACGGACGCGTGGTGCGTCCGCCGGCGATGGGCGCGTCGGTCAAGGTGGTGGACCCTTCGTCCGTCCGCGACCTTCCCGGGATGGTCAAGGTCGTGGTGCGCAAAAACTTTGTCGGCGTCGTCGCGGAAACGCAATACACCGCCATCCAAGCCGCGCAGAAGCTCAAGGTCGACTGGAATCCCGGTCCTCAGCTCCCCGATCAGCAGACCTTCTTTGAAGAGTATCTGCAGAAACAGCCTTCGCGCGACGCGCTGAGCGTGGACTCCGGCGATGTGGAAGCGCAACTCGCCGCGGCCCACAAGGTCGTCCGCGCGCGCTACACCTATCCCTACCAGATGCACGGCTCGGTGGGCTCTTCGTGCGCGGTTGCAGACGTGCAATCCGGCTCCGCAACCATCTGGTCGCCCACGCAATCCGCCTATCCCACGCGTAGCTGTCTCGCCATTCTGCTGGGGATACCGGTAGAGAAGATTCACGTTATCTACAAACGCGGCTCGGGCTGCTATGGCCTGAACGGAGCCGATGCGGTCACTTTCGACGCCGCCGTGCTCTCGCAGGAGGCCGGCCGGCCGGTGCGCCTGCAGTACTCTCGCGAGGACGAGATGAAGTGGGAGAACTTCGGCGCCGCCGTGATCATCGAGCAGCGCGCCGGCCTGCGGTCTGACGGCGGCATCGCCGTCTGGGACCGCGAAGACTGGACCGCAGACCGCGGCTCGCGCCCTGGCTACGATCGCCCCGGCAACGTCATCTCCGGAATGCTGCTCGGCTATGAAGCTGAGCCATTGAATCCCAGCCCGGCACAGAAGCCGGAAGGCGAGCTTCGCAATGGCAGCAACGTGGTCCCGCCTTATGTGGCCGGATGCATCGATGGCGCGTGCGGCGGAAGCGGGACGGTGCGCAGCGAACGCGTGCTGACCCACGTGGTGCGCTCGCCGTTCTTCACCGGGCCGTTGCGCTCGCCGCAGCGCATTCAAAACACTTTCTCCAACGAGAGTTTTATGGACGAACTGGCCGAGCACGCCGGAGCCGATCCGCTGGCGTACCGGCTGCAGCATTTAAGCGACGAGCGTCTTGGCAACGTCCTCCGTGCGACGGCGAAGTCGGCCGGATGGGAACCGCGGCCCGCCTCGAGCCAGCGGCGCGCGCGCAGCGGCAAAGCAAGTGGGCGCGGCATCGCGTGTGTGGCCTACGAGGGCCATAACGGCTACGCGGCCCTGGTGGCCGATGTAGAGGTGGACCTCGACACCGGAACGATTCACCCCCGGCGCTTTTTCTGTGCTCTCGATTGCGGGCCAGTCTCCAATCCCGATGGCCTGCGCAACCAGACCGAAGGCGGCATCCTGCAGGGCATGAGCCGCTGCCTGGGTGAGCAAGTCACCTGGAACCGGGAGCACGTGACTTCGGTCGACTGGTCAACTTATCACAGCCTCTACCTCAGCTACGACATTCCCACCATCACCACCGTGTTCATCGAGCCCCCGGGGGCGCCGGCAACCGGCGCCGGTGAAACCGCCATTACCCTGGTTCCGGCGGCCATCGCCAACGCCGTCTTTGACGCAACGGGACTGCGACTGCGCGATGTGCCCTTTACCGCGGAACGGGTGAAGGCTGCCTGGCGCCAACTTTCGAGGCCTGCGGTCGCCAACGTGTGACGCCCATCGGTTTGACCAGGTACTTTT
>JASHTU010000539.1 GCA_030040395.1 Acidobacteriaceae bacterium | reverse complement strand
CTCGCGGTTGAAGTCGCGGTCCCCGAGCTTCTGAATCAACTGATCGTGGACCAGGTCGACAAAGTAGGGCGCTTCACTGGCGTCCACGCTGGTGGTCACGAGGTGCAGCGGCTGCTTTTTGGCGACTTCCGCCTGATCCTTGACGATGGCACCAATCTCGACCATCGCGTCCAGCACCAGGTTGCGCCGATCGATGGCTCGTTCCGGATGGCGGAAGGGATTGAGCCGATTGGGGCTCTGGATCAAGCCCGCCAGCAGCGCGCACTCCGAAAGGCTGAGCTGGCGGACGTCCTTGCCGAAGTACGCCTCCGCGGCCTCGCCAAAACCGTCGATGGAGAAGCTGCCCCGCTGCCCGAGATTGATCTCGTTGGCGTACATCTGGAAGATTTGCTTTTTGGTGAAGCGATGCTCAAGCTGGAAAGTGATGGCGATCTCGATGATCTTGCGCTTGAGCCGGCGCTGGGGTGAAAGAAAGAAGCCGCGCGCCAGTTGCATGGTGAGCGTGGAACCGCCTTCGACGAAGCGATGGCCAGGGGTAAGGTCGTTGCGAATCGCGCCGAGGATGCGGTAGTAGTCCACGCCGTTGTGTTCGAAGAAACGCCGGTCTTCGATGGCCACCACGGCATTCACCAGGTTGGGCGGAATTTCATCATAGGTGAGAAGACGGCGCTTGATGCGATGGGCGCCGGCGCTCAGTCCGGTAATGAGCAAAGGCTCGAGCTCGTAGCTGGCCAACTCCTGGCCATGCGCGTCGGTGATGGAATCGACTACGCCGTCAATGACGTGAATGGTGGCGTTGTCGGGCGCATGATACGACTGCGGGCCAGGACGCACGGTGATCGATTGCACGCCCTCGCTGTAGGCGCCTAGCGGGGAGGGAGACCTCGCTGCGGTGGTGGTGTAGCCCGCCTCGCGCAGTTCGCTGGCGATCAGGCCGACCGAAAGCGTTTGTCCGGGCCGCACTTCGCGCGGCGCGGCGTAGATCTTGGCGGTGTCGGCGAAGATGGGCTGGCTGAGCCGCTCATCGACGATGCCCCGGTACTTGAAGTAGTAGTAGCCGAAGATGGAGAAGCCGACGATGGCGCAGAGCGCGACTGCCGACCCCGCAATGAGCAGGGCCAGTATGACCAAGGGATGCCTGCCCATGGGCCGCGCGAATCTGATCTTCACCATCATGTAAGCTCCTGGCTTCCAACTCTCAGCGCTCAGCTTTCAGTCGTTCCTTCCTGCGTTCGGTAGCAGTTTGCTTCAAGCCTTCACCCTTTCGCCCCATCGCTGCGTACATGCACGAGAAAGCCGATAGCTGAAAGGTGAAGGCTAAGAGCTTGCTTCCAATAACTCCTCTTCTTCTACTTTCTCCTTCATGGCCGCAAGCACTTCCGCCAGCATAATGTCTTCGCTCGTCGCGGTGGCGCGCGTCACCAGCTCCACTTGGCCGACGGCGGTTTTTTTGCCCACGTTGATCCGGTAGGGAATTCCGACCAGATCGGCGTCTTTGAATTTGACGCCGGCGCGCTCGTCTCTGTCATCGAGCAACACGTCGAAGCCCGCCGCGGCGAGCTCGGCGGCCAGAGTTTCGCCGGTTTTGCGCAGGGATGGATCGGCCATATTGGTCACCGTGACCACCACGGTGAAGGGCGCGATGGAAACCGGCAGCCAAAAGCCGTTAGCGTCGTTCGCCTGCTCGATGGCGGCGGTGAGGATCCGCTCCATGCCGATGCCGTAGCTGCCCATGATGGGCGTCACTTCCTTGCCGTTGGGGTCGAGGACGCGCGCGCCCATGGATTCCGAGTACTTGTAGCCCAGCTTAAAGATATGGCCGACTTCGACGGCTTTGCCGACAAGCAACTGGCCGTTGCAGGCGGATTTCGGACACATCTCACCCTCATTGACACTGCGAATGTCGGCACTCAGGGTCCAGGTAAAATCGCGGCCGGGGATGACGTTGCGCAGGTGATAGTCGAGCTTGTTGGCGCCGCAGACCATGTTGCGGCGGCCTTCGAGCGTCCGGTCGACCACCACCGTCAGGCCGTCGTCGAGCGTCTGCTGGTTCGGGTCTATGCCGACAGGACCGAGGTAGCCGGCCGGGCCGCTAAAGTAGCGCGACAGTTCTTCCGCCTGCATGGTGCGAAGTTCGGCGGCGCCGGTTGCTCCCAACAGCTTGGTTTCGTTCACCTGGTGATCGCCGCGAAGGAAGGCGGCAACGCCACGCCATGCGTCAGGCCTCCCAGCCTGGCCGCGCTTGAGCGCCATATACGCCACGCATTTTATGTCCGACGCCGGAGAAATGTTGAAGAACGCGGCCACATCGGCAATCGCCGCGCAGCCGGGTGTATAAACCAGCTCTGGCCCGCCGTCGCCGGTCGGCTCCATTTCCGTGACCGGCTCAAGGCGCGAGGTCGCCTTCTCCAGATTGGCCGCGTAACCGCACTGCGGGCAACTGGCGATGAGGTCCTCGCCGGCGTCGCTAAAGACCATGAACTCCTGCGACTGCGAGCCGCCCATGGCGCCCGAGTCCGCCTCGACGGCGACGAAGTTGAGGCCGCAGCGGGTGAAAATTTTGCGGTAGACGGCGTCGTGGAGATCGAAGCTTTTGTCGAGGCCGGCTGCGTCGAGATCGAAGGAGTAGCTGTCCTTCATGATGAACTGGCGCACGCGTAACAGGCCCGACTTGGGGCGTGGCTCGTCGCGGAACTTGGTTTGGATCTGGTACCAGATCTGCGGCAACTGCTTGTACGAGCGCAATTCGCCGCGCGCGATCGTGGTCATAATCTCTTCGTGCGTAAAACCCAGGCACAGGTCGGCCCCTTTGCGGTCCTTCAGGCGGAACATGTTCTCACCGATGGTGGACCAGCGGCCGCTCTCGGCCCACGGCTCCTTGGGCAGGATGCCAGGCAGATAAAACTCCTGCGCGATGGTGTCCATTTCCTCGCGCACTATGGCGATAATTTTGTTGAGCGAGCGCTGGCCGAGGAAAAGGTAGTTGTAGACGCCTGCCCCGAGTTGGCGGATGTAGCCGGCGCGGAGCAGAAACTTGTGGCTGGCCACTTCGGCGTCTGCCGGAGCCTCGCGCAGTGTGGGAATGAAGAGCTTCGACCAACGATGCATAGAAAGAAAAGCGAACTTTCCCGCCCGGCTGTGCGGGCGCAGGAACAAATTAGAGCAGTCTTTATTCTAAATGTTCGCATGCTTAGGCGGTCTGATTCTTGCAGCGCATGAGCATTCAACCGATTCTTGTACCTCTGTAAACGATGACCTCGGATCCTTGGGCGAGAAAGGCCGAATCCGGAGGGCTCTCGAGCACCTTCTTGAAGCTGGCGCCGTAGAATCGCGTTGCGTCGCCGAAGAATCCTGCGATTTTGGCTTCTCTTACAAGCCATCGCGGATGCTTGACTTCATACTCAAGACAGCCGCCGCCGGTTTGCGCGGCGTATCCCCAATAATGCTCGGTAATGAACTGACTCAGGGAGCTATCCGCGGGAAGAAAATCGACTTCAGACGTCTCGATTCGCATGGAACATCGATCAGGTCCTGAAGTCCACGAATACTCGGCTTTTGCAACGCCATCTGGACCAATTTCAATTCGATGCGACATTGAAACGCACGAATAGTTTTCGTTGAACATATATCGTGCAATTGCAGCTACGGCGAACTTCGGAACCAGTTCCCGGATAAAGACGACGCCGCGCTTGCATCCGCGTTTCACATAGAAACGAAGATTTACCTCCTCGAATGACCGGTGGAAGGGGACTGAGATTCCACCGATACGCGTGCGATTGAACTCGAATCCGATCAGGCTGACGTAGGTTCGACCTTCAAATGTTTCTAACTGGGTCCCAGATGGGACGAATGGCTCGAGCAGTAAGGGAGAAACCACGTAGTTCAGCATCAGCAGGTTCTTCCACTCGGCTGTGAGAAACTCTGCTGGCTGCTTCATCCGTACTCCTTCGTCCGGAAATGTAGCGGTTCATTGCCGTGCATCAGGCGCCTAAACCGCGAGTGCTTCAGATCAGTTCCAAGCCCCGCGGATCTTGCAGGTGCACCACGCCTTCCACCCTCTGCTCGGTATCGACGATGATGAGCGAGAGGAATGCGGAGCAGGGCGGCCAAAGCTGAATGTCTGACCTCTGTCCGATTGTGGAGCTAAGCCATTTCTCCTGCAGACACAGCTCTCCTGGCGTCGTGCAAAGTGGCGATGATTTCCACCCCACAGGCGAAAACCTGCCTGTGGGGGCCCGGGATGGAAATTGCGCTTTTGCGCCTCCGGTTCCAGGTTGCAGCAGAAGGAGAAATGCGTTAGTGTCCCCGAGCCGATTGCACGGCCAGATCAAGCTCTCGCTCGGCGCGGCGCAGGAAATCTTCGGCCCTGGCGCCATGGCCCTGCATATCGTAGTGATTGGCTGCACGGGCATGTTCCATCTCGCGGATGGATTCA
>JASHTU010000538.1 GCA_030040395.1 Acidobacteriaceae bacterium | reverse complement strand
AAAACGGGGCAAAACGCCCCAAAATGGGCCGTAAGTCCTTATGATTGGAGATTTTAGGATCTAACCCCTTTGTTATCAAGGATTTAGAGGCAGTACTGATTAGTATAAGTCATTGCAAGCAAAACACTTAACCCCTCCAGACAGAGGGGGTAGGGGAGGGTAACTCAAATGTACGTAGCATGTCGCCACATCAGGATCAATGGACTGCGCTGCAAATCGCCCGCGCTCCACGGCCACGCTTTCTGCTATTTCCACGCCAAGCTCCACACCACCGCCGGGAACCCCAGGGTTGTCAAGCTCAAGCTCCCTCTTCCTGAGAACAAGCCCGCCATCCAACTCTCGGTCGCCCTCATCTCCGACGCCCTCCTCAATGCCCGCATCGACTCCAAGTGCGCCGGTCAGCTCCTCTACGGCCTGCAGATCGCCATGCAGACCATCGAAAACCACCTCGATTACTTGCCCACCAAATCGCTCCAATCCGTCACCCACACCGAAGACGGCGACGAACTGGCCCCCATCCTCCGCATCTGCAATGACAACGACCGCTGCAGCCAGTGCCAGTACGCCGAGGAGTGTGACAACTACCACGACGACGACGATGAAGAGGATGACGAGGACCAGGACGACGACGAGGGCGAGGATGAGGACGAGGATGAGGATGAAGGCGACGATGACGAGGAGGATGCGGATGAAGATGCGGATGAGAATGAGGATGAGGATGAGGATGAGGGCGAGGATGTCAGCGGCGGCGTCAGCAATCAGGAATACGCAGTCAGCAGGGATGCCATCGGCAAGCTCTTGGCCGACAAAGACACTCTAAGCGTGCTCAAGGTTCTCAACCGCGTGACCTCTGGCTAGAGCCTGTGAGCGGCTCGGAAATTTGTTGAAGTGGTTCTGTATATGATTTGAAGCGCAAGAATCTAGAAGCCAGGAGCCAGAAGCTGCTCTTCGGAGTGACGCAATGGAGCAAATTTCGATTCATCCAAAGGACAACGTCTTCGTACTTACCGGCGCGGGCATTAGCGCGGAGAGCGGGTTGCCCACCTTTCGCGCGTCGGACGGGTTGTGGGCCGGCTACCGCATCGAGGATGTCTGCACGCCCGACGCATGGCGGCGCGATCCGGCGGGGGTGTGGGCGTTCTATTCCGCGCGCCGCGGCGCGGGGCAAGCGGCCCAGCCCAATCCTGCGCACGTGGCGCTTGGTGAGCTTGAAGCCAGGTTGGGCGGCGAGCGCTTCTTTCTCTGCACGCAGAACGTGGATGACCTGCACGAGCGCGCCGGCTCGGTCAATCTTGTCCACATGCACGGCGAGCTGGGCAAGTCGCGTTGCGAGTATGAGTGCGGCCGGCCGCCGGTCGAGGATCACGCCGTCTACGCCAGCCTCGACGAGGTGGGCCGTTGCCCCTGCGGCGGACGGCTGCGCCCACACATCGTCTTCTTCGGCGAAATCCCCCTGGAAATGACCCGCATCGAGCGCGAAATCGCCCGCGCCACCGTCATGATCGTGGTGGGCACCTCCGGCTCCGTTTATCCGGCTGCAAGCTTCGTCCACTGGGCCCGGCAGGCGGGCGCGCGCACTGTCTACATCGGCCCCGAGGCGCCCCTCAACGCGGCTGCCTTCACCCATGTAGTCGAAGGCAAAGCCGGCGAGGTGATGCCGGGACTGTTCCGCGTCGAGGAGGCGGGCGCTTAGAGCACTTCTCCTTCACATGTAGCGTTTGTAATTTCTGTGCAAGGTGGCAATTCTTTGTTCAGCTCGGCATTCTCCGCATGAAGTAACAGGCGCCGCCGGCCAGGGTTGCGGTCCACAAGGCGGGATCAACTGGTTGCTCAGTCGAGCCCAAAAACAGAATGCCATCTGGGGCCAGGACGCGGTGAACTTTGGCGAGCAGGGTGCGGCGCGTCTCCCGCCCGAAGTAGAGCATGACATTGCGCAGCAGGATCACGTCGAAGCGGTCGCCGGCGCGGCTGAAGGGGAAGACCGGGCCGCAAAGATTGGCCTGGCGGAAATGGCAGAGAGAGCGCGCCTCTGGCTTGATCGTCCAGTCTTCGCCGGCGTGGTCGAAGTAGCGCACTACAAAGAGCGCGGGCAGACCGCGGTTGATCTCGAAGCGGTGATAGCGGCCCGCCTGGGCGCGCTCGATGGCCTCCGCGCAAATGTCGACGCCTTCGATCGACAGCCGCCACCCCGCGAGCTCGGGAAAATGTTCGAGCAGCAGCATGGCCAGCGAGTAAGCCTCCTGGCCGGTGGAGCAGGCCGCGCTCCAGAAGCTCAGGGTGCGGGTGGAACGGCGCGCTTCGATCAGCTTGGGCAGCAGTTCGGCGCGGAGCAGGTCGAAGGGCCGGCGATCGCGGAAGAAGCTGGTTTCGTTGATGGTCATGGCCTCGGCGATGGACTGCTCAAGGGCCAGGTCCTTGCGCGCGCGCAGGTGGCGCACCAACTCGTCCAGCCGGGTCATGCCCTGGTTGCGCAAAAGCCTGGAGAGCCGCGTCTCGAAAAGGTAGTCGCGCGACGGATCGAGCACATTGTGCGAGTGGCCGAACACCAGTTCGCGAAGATATCCGTAGTCCACACCGCCCGTGTCCATTCCTTCTGTCCCATCCACCATCGATTCATCCATTCATCGAGCTTGCGAGCGCCGGAGCCGCAACCGGCGCGCGTGCGGCGAGACGAAGAATCTCGTCCGCCATTGCGGTGAGGGGAAGAACTTTGTGCGCCAGTCCGGCGTTGACCACCGCTCCCGGCATGCCCCATACGGTGCTGGAGGCCTGATCCTGCGCCAGCACGCCGCCGCCTTGCTGGCGAATCACGCGGCAGCCGTTCATGCCGTCGGAACCCATGCCGGTGAGGACCACGGCCAGCGCGCCCGGGCCGTACACGCGCGCCACAGAGCGAAAGAGCACATCGACGGCGGGCCGGCAGTGATTTTCCGCCGGCTCCTGATGGAGGTGGATTGTTGGCAACGCACCGGGATGGGCGGAGGCAAGGATCTCCATGTGCCAGCCTCCGCGCGCGATCAGGATATGGCCGGGCCGCACCTGGTCGCCTTCGCAGGCCTCCCCCACCGGCAAGACACAACGATGATTCAGGCGTTGGGCAAACAGTCCGGTGAAAACCTCAGGCATATGCTGCACAATCAACACGGGAAGAGGAAAACTGGCGGGCAGCGCAGGAAGCAGCAGATCGAGCGCCGCCGGGCCGCCGGTGGAAACCCCGATCGCCACCACCGCAGGTGTGGAATTGATTAGCCCGGCCTTTGGCGGTGAAGGTAGCCCATC
>JASHTU010000537.1 GCA_030040395.1 Acidobacteriaceae bacterium | reverse complement strand
GTCCATGGTGCCCAGCGTCGCGGTGACCAGGGCCTGGGTTTCTCCACGCGTGAACAAGGCCGATCCGTGGGTTCGCGGAAGCACGCCGGTCTCGATGCTGATGGGCCGGATTTCGTCGAAGGCGCGCCGGTCGGGCCGGATGTGCTCTCGGGTCACCTGCCCGCGGAAGAGCCGCTCACGCAGCAACTCGTAATAGCGGCCGAGCTTGTTTTTCGCCGCTGCATCCTCGCCCGGAATTTCAGCAGTCAGCTCGTTCTGAAGTTCCTTGATGAGCGCGTAGCTTTCGATTTTGCCGTGGGTCTTGGTGTCGAGGGCGTCCTTCAGGCGTTCGCCGATCTTGGCTTTCAACGCTTCAAAGTAGGCTTCGTCGAACTCCGGCGCAGTGAACGGGCGCTTCGGTTTGCCGGCTGTAGCGGCCAACTCCTCGATGGCGGCAACGATTTTCTTGATCTGGTCGTGCCCGAATTCGATGGCGCCCAGAATGACAGCTTCCGATTCCTGCTTGGCGCCAGCCTCAATCATCACGATGCCATCCTTGTGGCCGACGACCATGATGTTGACGGTGCTCGCCTGGCGTTCGCCGTAGGTGGGGTTCACCACGAACTCGCCGTCCACGCGGCCCACGCGCACCGCGCCAACCGTGGCTCCAAAGGGAACGTCAGAGAGGGCGAGGGCGGCGGCGGCGGCGTTGATGGCGATCACATCGGGATCGTTTTCCTTGTCCGCGGAGAAAACCAGGGCGATCACTTGTGTCTCATTGCGGAAACCCTCCGGAAACAGCGGCCGGATGGGCCGGTCGATCTGCCGCGCGGTCAGAATCTCCTTTTCGCTGGGCCGGCCTTCGCGCTTGATAAATCCGCCCGGAATCCGTCCTCCGGCATAGGTGTACTCGCGGTAATCGACCGTGAGCGGGAAAAAATCGACGCCTTCCCGGGTATCGGGAGAAGCCACGGCAGTGGCCAGCACGACGGTTTCGCCGGTGGACACCAAGGCGGCGCCCGAGGCTTGCTTGGCCATGCGGCCGGTTTCAAACACCAGCCTTTTGCCGCCGGCAAGCTCGACGGCTACTTCATGCTTGGTTGACATAGAATCCTCATTTCGTTTTGTTCCTTTGGGAAGCTTGTGTGGGATAAACGGAGCGGAGCAGCGCCGCCGAGCGGGGTCCGGAATCCGGTCGGCGTCCGCCGAAGCGTAACTCTGGCCACATCGGAAGCAGCTCGCCCTGAACGCGATCGATTCCTCCGCAAGGCAGGAAGGCGGCAGGTTTCAACACGCCAATACGTCCCTCGCGACGCCTGGTTGCCGAGGGAATTCTTGGCGCAGAGTGGTTCCGCGCCGCGGCTTTCGTCGCCGCCGGCCGCCGGCGGAAGCGAAACCTCCGCGCGCGCTCTGGCGGCCCTAACGGCTCGCCAAATAGAACCCGGCCCCGGATTCCGGGTGGAATGAGGGCCGTGACCAATCTCCGGTCTGGGCGCTTCCGGTTCAATAGGGGCTTTCTGATTATTTGCGGATACCGAGCTTGCCGATCACGTCGCGATAGCGGTCGGAATCGTGCGCCTTCAGATAATCCAGAAGGCGGCGGCGCTTACTGACCAACATCAACAATCCACGCCGGGAAGCGTGGTCTTTCTTGTGAGTTTTGAAGTGCTCGGTCAAGTCGCCAATCCGCTCGCTCAGAATCGCGATCTGGACCTCCGGTGAACCGGTGTCCTTCTCGTGGGTGCGGAAGCGTTCAATCAGATCTGCTTTCTTTTGAGTCGCCAGCACGGCGTCCGTAACTCCTCTGTTCTCTCAGGTCCACTTCTCAAGTGTCTGTTTTGAGATTACCATGAACGCCCCCTCCCGAGGAAACAGGACGCCGGGCGCGGGCGGCGCGGGAAACCCCTGTGGGAACAGCGCCTTCGCAAGGCAGAGTGGAGAATTGCAGCGCTGACCCCGGAGCGCCTGTTGTTCCGTTTCGCAGCCGCGATCCAAAAATCTTCGTGCCGCGGATGCGATCGGGAGTAGAATTTCACCCATCCCGGCGAAACTCCGCCATTCGGTTCAAACGATGCGTCCCGGTCCCCAGAGCCCGCGATTGAGCGCTTGGCTAGTTGTGGTCATGCTTGCCATGGTCGTTGTGCCGGCGGGAATCACCTTGCATACCGTGCGCAGTTCCGCGATTGTCTCCATTGACAATCCGAACCCGACGCCTCACGGCTACACCTGGAGCATCCTGCTGTTTGTGGTTCCGATCCTTGTCGTTGGGGCGTGGCTGGTACGGAGCGAGAGGGTAAGGATCCCCAGGCGCGCCTTCTGGCGGACGATCGGGATGCTGACGCCGGTCGGCTTTGGGCTCGACATTTTCTTCGCCAGCCGCTTCTTCGTTTACCCCAACCGGGGAGCGACGCTGGGGCTCGAGGTCCCGGTCATCGGAGGCGTGGTTCCAGTGGAAGAGTTTGTCTTCTATTTCACCGGCTTTGTCACCGTGCTCCTTATTTATCTCTGGCTCGACGAATACTGGCTGGCGGCTTATAAACTGCCCGATCCCGGGGACGCGAGCCAGAACGGCGGGTTGATCAAGTTTCATCCCGCTTCGCTCCTCGCCGGTATGGCGCTGATCGCCGCGGCAGTGTTGTATAAGAAGCTTCATTCTCCCTATCCGGAAGGTTTTCCGGGCTACTTTACGGTGCTGGTCATCGGGGGCATCGTCCCTTCGGCCGGCCTCTTCGATGCCGCGCGGCGATTCATCAACTGGCGCGCGTTCAGCCTGACGATCTTCATGATCGTGCTTATCAGCTTGTTTTGGGAGGCGACCCTCGCCGTGCCCTACGGGTGGTGGGGTTATCAGCACAACCAGATGGTAGGTCTTTTTATCGGAGCCTGGTCCGGGCTGCCCATCGAAGCGGTCGCGGTGTGGATTGCCGTTACCTATGGGACCACGATCGTGTACGCCGTTGTGAAGGTTTGGCTCGCCTCAGGTAAAACCGCCAGATTGGCGTTCTTCGGCGAACCGGCGGCAACGGCGAATCGATAAGCGCAAGGCGCCTGCCTGCGCATGCCGAGGGTCGCGCGCAGCCCCGACCTCACGGCCCCGATCCCAGCCAATAGTCCGCTCGCGCCACGATGCGCGCCCCGTAATCCTCGGCCGTGCGCACCCGTATGGTGTGCAGCCCCGGCGTGGGGTTCGAGGGGCTGAAGGTGATCAGATACCGGTTGCGCATGTGTTTGGCCGCGTCCACCACCCGCCTCTCGAAGCGCTTGTCCCCTGTAAACGTTGTGTACTCGCCGCCACTCATCCGGGCGATCTCGCTGGTGACATTCTTTTTGAACGCGTTCACGAGGATGGCCAGCGCCGAAACCATGTTCAGCGTCCGGTCGTCGCCAGAATCCTTCACATCGTGGGCAAACTCGGCCGCCGCTGGCGAAAACGCCACGCTCAGCACCAGCACGTCCGACTCCCCAATCTGCCGGATCAACTGCGCCGGCCTCGTATGCTTGCTGCCGTGGTCGCGCTCTTCGCTGATCAGCAGCAGCACCCGCCGAAACGGCTTGGGTTGCGATTGCAGCAGGTTCACCGCATAGCTGGTAGTGTCCAGAATCGCCGCGCCGCCGTCGCCGGGATCGAGGTTTTTGAGTTCCTGGTCGACCGCGTCGCCGGAGTGAGTGAAGTCCTGAATCAGGTGCTGCGTGGAATCGAACCCTACCAGAGCCACGCGGCTCCTGGGATCGGCCAAAAACAGGTCGAGCAGCGGCCCCAGTTTGGCCAGCTTGTCGAACTCGAGCACACTGGCTCCGCCCAGCTCTACGGCCACCACCAGCGCCACTGGGGCCGTGTCCATCTCTTCCTGCACGCGGATTTTTTGCGGAACGCCATTATCTTCCAGGATGAAATCTTTCTGCTTGAGCCCGTAGAGGATGTCTCCGTTGCGCCTTTCGACCAGCGTGGGAACGAGCACTTCAGTGGTGGTCACGCTCAGGGTCGGCGACTGCTGGTGCGGGATGGGCATCGGCTTGGGAGGCTCGACGGGCGGCAACTGCCCGGCTTGCGAAGGCGCTGGTTGCGCAACTCCCGCAAACGAAGAGGTGAAAGCCGCCAGAGCCACGCCTAAGGAAGAGATAAGAACGATTCTCATGCGTTCAAAAACTCAGGATAATCGAAGTTCGACTCCTCGCTCTCCCTTTGGACTTGCCTGGTCGCGGATCGTCTTCGGCGCATTCAAATCGCCGTAAGCCAGGCGCCGCGGCGCTCAACTCCGCTTGCGCACCTCGCGCTCCAGCCGCCCCGTCCAGGCGAGAAAGCTTAAGAGCTCCCATCGCGACGCCCACAAAAAAGCGAGAATGCTCTTCAGTGTCTGCTGATCGGCGCGTTCACCCGAGTAGGTTTCGACGCGCCAACGCAGATACGGGCTTCGCCACGGCCGTAACCGGTGACCGCGTGTCGCGTTCCACAAAAAGCGCAGCGGCGCCAACACAAGATGTCCTTTCCCATCGAGTATAGCCGCCGCTTCAACCCGCTATACCGCCTCGAAGAACGCCGGACAGTGGCCAGCGTCCAAGCTCGGTGGCGAAAATCTTCGCGGTGCGCGGCTTGCCTTTACCCAGCGTTCGGGAGTATCTCTAATCTGCCTGGAAAGTGGGCTCGCTGGCGACCCCAGAACCGGGGCGTCTCGCGCCGTCCGAGTGCGGCGAAGCCCGTGCAGGCGCAGTGATTTCCCGAACCGAGCGTATGAAAGAAGGATATCGTGATGTCTCTTACGCTGAAAGCAAATGCCTTTGCAAATGGCGCCGAAATCCCCAGAAAATACACCTGCGCCGGAGCCGACGTTTCCCCCGTATTGAACTGGAGCGGCGTGACGCCGGCGGCGCGTTCGCTGGCGCTCATCGTCGATGACCCGGATGCGCCCCGGGGCACGTGGACGCACTGGCTGCTGTGGAACCTGCCCGCCCACCTCACGTCTTTGCCGGAGGCAGTTTCCGCAGAGGAGACCCTCGCCAGCGGAGCGCGCCAAGGCAAAAACGATTTCGGCCGCGTCGGCTATGGCGGCCCATGCCCGCCGCCAGGAAAAGCGCATCGTTACTTCTTTAAGCTGTATGCCCTCGACGCGACGCTGGATCTGAAGCCCGGCGCCGTTAGAAGAGAACTGGAACGAGCCTTGAAAGGACACGTTCTTTCTGAGGCGCAATGGATGGGGACGTCTAAGCGCTAGTCGGGCGAGCGGACGCGGCATTCATTTTCATCGCGCCGGGCGGGTTTTTGCCGCCAGCCCGGGTGCGCGCGGGAACGCGAAGGTTCAGGGGCTTGGAAAGAAAGAGAGAACCTGGTCGATTCCCGCAATAATGTCGCCGGCCAGCGCGAAGTGACCGGCGATGGAGGCAATTTGTCCGCGTAGAGTCTTCAAGCCATCATTAGTGTCGTCGATCTGTTTCTGGAGCGCTTCAAAAATCGCCGTGTCAGCGCTGAACCTGTATTCGCCATCTTTGGCGAGAACTTGATCGACCTGGTTCCAGCACGAATTCAATGCCTCGGTGACAGCCGGATCCACGGTCGCGTCCAACTGAGTCTGGATCTTGGCGAGTAAATCCTCATATGCCGCTTTCAATTCGGGCGTAAGCGGAATGGTGGGATTGGTGGGCAGATTTTCTACAGGAGGCGTGGTCACGGTCGTGCTCCTCTTCAAGCGTTAATTTGTCGGAAGCGACGAATAAAAGTCGCCGAGCTTGCTTCCTGCGTCGGCCAGCTCGCCGAGTTTTTCGCTTAACGATTCCGGATTGTTGTGTTGCGCCTCGGCGGCCAACGCATGGTGGGTCAGCGCCAGTTTGACAATCGCCGCTTGAAGCGCCTGGAGCTTCTCATGGGCTTCCCTCTGCCGCCTGGCAATTTCGGGAAGCTTCATGATCTCTCCCCGAAGTTCCTCCGGGTTCGCATTTTTGCCGGGTTGTTCGTCCTCGAGGATGAACTGTTTTTCGAGGTCGAGGATCCGATCGTAATCCCGCTGTTCAAAGCCCTCAAGCGTCTGAATGTCGTCGACAAGGGCCTTGCAAAGCGCCTCGACCGTGGGGTCCATCTCCTCGATCTTGCCCGGCAACTCCTTCTCAATCGTTCGGCTTACCAGAAACTGTCCCAGGGCATTGACGCCGGTGCTGATGCCATTCCTGACTTCCGGCGAAAGCAAGGTCGTGGCAGTGGTGGTTGTGGACTTGGAACTGCCGCCGTTCGAACCCGAAACGGTGGTTACGGTGGTCGTGGTTGTGGAACCGGCGGTTGCGGCGATTCCGAGCACGCTCTCCAGGGATGGCCCCAGGTCGTTGCCCAGCGACGTCAAATTGCCGCCCACGGACTTTGAGGCCGCATCGAGTTCTGGCGAGTCCGTGCCCTGACTGATTTCAACCAGGGACCGGGAGTACACCTGGAGAGCCGCCAGGACTGCAAGCCTGGCTTGAATGTCTTTCTCCGACAGCAACGCCGGCGCGTTTCGCGGATTGTAACTCGCATCCTTGTTTTCGTACGCCACCACCGCCTCGTAGTCGGCGCGGAGATCGTGCAGGCTTTCCGCATCGCGATAGGCCTCGGCTGATTGATCGACAACCGGAGCTACCGACGCCGAAAGGGCGTTTGCGTGCTTGGCAATTGGCGAAGCGGAACATCCGGCGAGCCCGGCGCAAAGGATCAGGGAATAAGCCGCCGCAACCACACCAAGAGTAAACCACGCCCACGTTCGACGGGGTATCGCCACCTTGTTCGAATTCATGCCAACATTTGAAGCCTCATTCAACGCGATTGTCAACGGGGATTTGGAATTCCACCGCGGTGCATTTATTCCCGCGATTGACTTCCGCCGGGTGTAGACTTATCGCAACTTAGGCTTCCCGGCATTGGTGCAAAACATCCTCTTCGCGCGGAAGGGGATTGCTAATTCGCCTTCAAGTTAGGCGCGAGAGATAGCCGTCCGGGAAACAGGAGAGCTGCCGCAATGTCAAAGCGAATCGTCTTTTGTTTCGATGGAACTTGGGCGGATCCTTTGGAAAACACCAACGTGTATAGGCTCTATAAGGCTCTAGCTGTAAGTGCGGATCAGGTGACCTTTTACGACGACGGAATTGCCGCCGATTTGACCGGGCTGAGCCGGGTCCTGCAGGGAGGTACGGGCCAAGGCATCTTCCAGAAGATTCAGGACGGCTACACCAAGATTGCGCATGTTTTCGAACCCGGCGACACGATCTTCCTGTTTGGGTTCAGCCGCGGAGCGTACACAGCCAGGAGCTTGGGAGGAATGATTGCGGCTTGCGGGCTGCCGACGGGTAACTTCAGTTCCGACTGCGTAACCCAGGCGTTTGCCGCCTATCGCGATCCGGTGAACCGAGCCACGTTGCTCGCGGCTGTGACCGGATGCAGCCTCGGGCCGGCGGATATTCAGATGATCGGTGTATGGGATACAGTGGGGTCGCTGGGAATCCCGGCCATCTTTGGCGGCGTGGATGAAAAGACCTATGGCTTCCTCGACACCGGACTGCATCCGGACGTCAAGAACGCTTACCATTGCCTGGCTCTGGACGAGAAACGGGCCCAGTTTCCGGCCACGCTGTGGACTTCTGCTCCGGCGCCTGGCCAAACCATCGAGCAAGTGTGGTTTGCCGGATGCCATGGGGATGTGGGCGGAGGAACGCCGCTTGTCGGCGGGGTGGACGCGGCGACGCGCCTTTGCGACATCCCCTTCGGCTGGATGCTCGCCAAAGCGCAAGCGCTTGGCCTCACCTTCGATCCTACGGTTACGGCGCAATACGCAACCTTTCCCGGGGAAGTCGCTCTGGACGCGATCAATGAGACGTGGTCGGTCGAGGACGGGCCCCCGCGTCTGCGTCCGGTCGCCATGGGCTCCGATGTTTCAAACAGCGTGGCCGTGCGCCTGCAGTACGCCCTGAACTATGTGCCCGGGACGCTCGTCGTGCAGAATGGGGCTCTGGCGGATGGATATTCCATCATCGATCTGGTGGACGCGAACGCGTTCTGATGGTCTGCGCCCTAGG
>JASHTU010000536.1 GCA_030040395.1 Acidobacteriaceae bacterium | reverse complement strand
GTGGGGAACTCCGTCCTCCTGGCCGGGACGGGTCCCGTCGGCGCGGAAAACGAAGACGCCGAGGGCCAGACCCGCCGCATCTTCGCCATCGCGGAAAAAGCCCTTGCCGAAGCCGGCGCTTCGTTTAACGATGTGGTTCGCACCCGGATGTTCCTCACTCACGTCGAGGATTGGGAAGCCGTGGGGCGCGTGCACGGCGAATTCTTTTCCAAGAACCGCCCCGCGGCCACCATGGTCGTCGTTGCCCAACTGCTCAATCCCGCCTGGCGCATCGAAATCGAAATGGACGCCCTGATTGCCATCGAGGCGCCTGATTCCCAAAGCAGCTCACCACCCGATTGGTAGACCTTTTTCGAAGGAGGCGCAGCTCCATGCCGAAACTTTCCATTCGCGACGTCGACTTGGTCAACAAGCGTGTCTTCATCCGCGTCGATTTCAACGTGCCGCTCAGCGAAGAGGGCTCGACCATCACCGACGACACGCGCATTGTGGCCACGCTGCCCACGATCATGTATGCGCTCCAGCACCGGGCCAAGGTGATCCTGGCCTCGCACCTCGGCCGGCCCAAAGGCAAGCCGAATCCGAAATACTCCTTGCGTCCCGTGGTCGACAGGTTACGGGAACTGCTCGACAAGAAAGTGGGCGAAAGCGTCAACGTGGCCTTCTCGCCCGACTGCGTCGGCGAGGTCGCGGGCGAACTGGCGCGCCAGCTCGAATCCGGCCAGGTGCTGCTGCTGGAAAACCTGCGCTTCCACGCCGAGGAAGAAACCAACGATCCTGCCTTCTCCAAAGCTCTGGCCTCGCTCGCCGAAATCTACGTCAACGACGCCTTCGGCTCGGCGCACCGCGCCCACGCCTCGACCGAGGGCATCACGCACTTTCTCAAGCCCGCCGTGGCCGGCCTGCTGATGGAAAAGGAAATCACCTATCTGGGCAAGGCGCTCGAAGCGCCCGAAAGGCCTTTCGTCGCCATCCTCGGCGGCTCTAAAATCTCCGGCAAAATCGACGTCATCCAGAATTTGCTCGACAAGGTCGACACCCTGGTCATCGTGGGCGGCATGGCCTATACGTTTGCGCGCGCGCTGGGCGTGAGCACCGGCAAGTCCCTGGTCGAAGAGGACCGCATCGACATGGCGAAAGAGGCGCTCGCGAAGGCGAAGGCCAAAGGCGTCAACCTGCTGCTGCCCATCGACAACATCCTGGCTGACAAGTTCACGCCCGACGCGAAGACGCAGGTGTGGGACTGCTCAGTGAATTTCCCTCCCGATTGGCAGGGACTCGACATCGGCCCCAGGTCGGTTGACGCGATTGAAGATGTGGTCTCCACCGCGAAGACCATCGTTTGGAACGGGCCGGCGGGCGTCTTCGAATTTCCCAGGTTTGCGGTAGGAACGAACGCCATCGCCAAGGCCGTGGCGGCCAACAAAACAGCAACCTCGATCATCGGTGGCGGCGACTCGGTGAGCGCCATCAATCAAGCCGGCGTAGCCGACCAGATCACCCACATCTCGACCGGCGGCGGCGCCAGCCTTGAATTCCTGGAAGGAAAGAAGCTGCCGGGCGTGGAGGCGCTGACGAATAAACAGTGAGCAGTGGTCAGTGAACTGTCAACTGGCGTCTGCACGCAACGTGATCATAGCAAGCATCATTGCTTCTCGTTTGCCGGTCTTCCTCCCGGAATCGACGAAAACCCGCATCAAGAGTTTGGAAAACATTCAGCCTGGCTACGCGGGTCTTCCAGGTTGTACAACCATTCAAGGAAAGCGACCGAGTCGTCCGGGGAATCAATCAGCCCCTTCAGTGCGTTGGGCAGCCGCCGAAATTCTGAATCGGTGAGCGGCTTAGCTACGATAAAGCGCAGAGCCACCGGGGCCCGTGACCCGCCGTGCATGCGCCACGCCGCCAGCAGCGATTTGTAGTTTGCAACCGGGACTGTTACCGCCTCGTTGATGCGCCTGTAATCCATGGTCTTCGACCTCCGATTGCCACTGATCATCGGCTAGACCGCTTCCGGAGTATATGACCCTTTAGCCTTAGGGGAACAGCACTTAAGTGGACTGCGGCGCCGGCCAAGAAGCGACAGATTGTCGCCTACCCGTCAATTACCTTTGGCCACCCCGACGATAACTTCCGACCGGGCGTGACACGCCCAGGGCTCTTCGCCGAATCTACTTATCGCTTCGAGGCTCGACCTTGAGGAACTCAGGAGTCAAGGTTTGTTTGGCGCGGGCGATGGGAATCAATGTGGGGTAGAACTGCACGAAGGTGGTGTCGACGGCGCCGTGGGCTTGGTGACAGCTATAGCAGTCAGCGGCCTGCGGAATCAATTTGCCGGGCCGAGTTTCTGTGGCAAAGCTAAAGAATGCCCATTTGCCGGGGAAGCGCGTTTCGTCCTTAACGTGGACCTCAATGCCGATCACGTGTGTTCCCTGGAAGTGGCCTTTTTGATTAATGGAGCCCTTCTCCCTTCCTTCGCGGGTTTCGAGGACGAGAACGGTCTTATCGGGCCAGGTTCCGGTGGCGAGGAAACTGCGATAAGCGCCGGGGTTGACGAATACATTGTCAAACATGGTCATCGGTGAGGACTTGTTGGCATAGCTCATGTCGACGCCGGAGCTGAGAAAGATCCATTCCCGGTAATTGGCCGGGGGCAGCAGATCGCCTTCCTCTGTGTAGAAAGGACCAGCCTCCGCGGCGCGAACAGAGTGGCCGCGCGGAATTGTGAAGCTCAGAACGGCAAAAGCGAGACCCAGACCCGCTTCCGCGAAGAGAAGCTTGAGGCGCATGAGAACCTCCCATGAGAAGCTGGCAGCTCATAGCTTACAGCCGAGGGCGGTTCCTGCGCTGTGAAGAATCCTCGCGGCCTCCATTCGCCCGTCAACGCAGCCAGCGCAACGCGCCGAGGAAACTCGTTGGGCAACGCCGCCCGCGATAAACTTGCTATGTGAAGATCGCGCTCGCCCAGATTGATCCCACGGTGGGGGATTTTACTGGGAACCTGGAAAGGATTGTTGCCGCCAGCCGCCGCGCCGCCAATCGCGGCGCACGGCTGACGGTGTTTTCCGAGCTCGCCATTTGCGGCTACCCTCCCGCCGATTTCCTGGAAAAACCCAGTTTTCTCGCCCGCTGCCGCTCCGCCGTTTGCGAGCTAGCCGCGGCAACGCGCGAGCTGCCCACCGCGGTGCTGGCCGGGGTGGCGCTGGCGGCCGGCGGTGACTCCGGCAAACCGGCGGTGAACGCCGCCATCCTGATGGACCAGGGGCGCGTGCTTCTCGAGCAACACAAGCGCCTCTTGCCCTTCTACGATGTCTTTGACGAACAACGCTATTTTGCGCCCTCCGGGCCGCAGCAGGTGGTGGAGTTAGACGGGATGCGCCTCGCCATCACCATTTGCGAGGACGCCTGGAACGATAAGAACTTCTGGCCGCGGCGCCTTTACAAGGTCGATCCCATGGAGGAGCTGATGCGGCAACGGCCGGACATCCACATCAACCTATCTTCATCGCCTTTCTGGCACGGCAAGCGCGCTATCCGGCGCGGGATGCTGGCCGCCATCGCCCGCCGCGACGGCATTCCAGTGCTGATGTCGAACCAGGTGGGCGGCAACGACAGCCTGATCTTCGACGGCTCGTCGCTGGCCCTGAACGCGAACGGGCGCCTGATCGCCCAGGCCGCTTCCTTCGCGGAGGATTTGGTGGTCGTGGATCCCTTCGATGCGCCGGCGCTCGCAGAGCCGGAAGAAGACGACACCGCGGCTGCCTTTCACGCGCTGGTGTTGGGAACGCGCGATTACGTGCGCAAATGCGGTTTCAGCAAAATCCTGGTGGGCTTGAGCGGGGGCATCGATTCGTCGCTGGTGGCGGCCATCGCCCAAGAGGCGCTGGGCGCGGAAAACGTGATTGGCGTCGGCATGCCCAGCCCCTACTCTTCCCCCGGCTCCATCGACGACAGCCGGCGGCTGGCCGCCAATCTCGGCATCCGCTTTGAGACCATTTCTATCAACGAGTTATTCGCCGATTTCAACCGTGCGCTGGCCCCGCTCTTCAGCGGATTGCCGCCCGATCTCACCGAAGAAAACATCCAGCCTCGCATTCGCGGCGCCATCCTCATGGCTCTTTCCAACAAACTCGGCGCTCTGGTGCTTTCCACCGGCAACAAATCCGAGATGGCCGTCGGCTATTGCACCCTGTACGGCGACATGGTCGGCGCTCTCGCGGTCATCGGCGATCTGGTCAAGACGCGGGTGTATGCCATATGCAATTGGCTCAACCGAGACCAGGAAAAAATTCCCGCGGCGATCCTGGAGAAGCCGCCCTCCGCCGAGCTGCGGCCCGGCCAGATGGACACCGACTCTCTGCCGCCCTATGAAGTGCTCGATCCCATCGTCGAAGCCTACGTTGAGCGCTATGAAACACCGGAGTGCATTGCTGAGAAGCGCGGTTTTCTCCTCGATCTCGTCCAACAGGTGGTGCGCCTGATTGAGCGCTCGGAGTACAAGCGCCAGCAAGCGGCGCCGGTCCTGAAGGTGACCGCTAAGTCCTTTGGCACGGGGCGCCGATTTCCCATCGCGGTCAAGGTTCAGGTATAAGCTAAATCAGGGAGTCATTCCCACGAATTGCAGCGTCGTTGAGCTGCGGGGGCAAAGCCGTTGAGGCCGCGAGGTGTTTCTTCCCCTTGCGATCCGCCGCGGCGGTTGGCTTGTTCGCGGGGCAGCGCCGGTTGAGCGGCATGGCCCAGGCTCAAAAACACTTGGAAGAACGCTTTGAGGAGAATAGCTTGACACGTATGTTTACCCGTTACTTTGGCGCGCTGGCGCTGATGGCCCTTTTCCTGCCCGCACTTCAGTCTTACGCGCAGACCCAAGTCCCCGCGGCTCCGCCGCAGGCTCCCGCCGCACAGGCTCCCGCCACGCCCTCGGCGCCGGCGCCCACCGGCCCTCCCAAGTTTCCTCCGCCTGATCCGGCCAACTTTACCGCAACTTCACCCACCAAGGACGTGGTTGACGCCTTCCTCCAGGCCAACTGGGGTTACGATCCGAACCGCATGTGGCAGGTGCAGGCGATCCTCAAGACGCCGGTGGAAGGAGTGAGCAAGGTGGTGGTCTTTGTTGGCGACCGGACGGGCAAGGAGAAACCCTCGGCGCTGGTGTTCTTCGCTCTTCCCGACAGCAAGCACATCATCACCGGCGACCAGGTCGTCGCCTTTGGCGAACACCCGTTCGCCGACGCCCGCGCGCAATTGGAGCAGCGCGCGGATGGACCATATCGCGGATCGGCCTCCAAGAGCCTCGAACTGGTGGAATTTGCCGATTTCCAGTGCCCGCATTGCAAGGAAGCCCAAGCCAATATGGACAAACTGGTGGCCGATTTTCCCCAGGCGCGCATTGTTTTCCAGAACAGCCCCATCCCCTCGATCCATCCCGAGGCGATGAACGCGGCCGAGTTCGGCGTGTGCGTGGAAAAGCTGGGGGGCAGCACCGCCTTTTTCCAGTTCGCCTCGGCGGTGTTTGACGCTCAGGAGGGGCTGGGCACGTCCGACGGCGCCACGCTCACCCTCAACAGCGCCGCCACCAAGGTGGGCCTCGATCCCGCAAAGGTTTCCACTTGCGTCGCCAACCCGCAGACCAAGGCCGAAGTTGAGGCTTCGCTCAAGCTCGGCGCGGACCTGGGCATCAGTGAAGTACCCACGCTGGTGATCAACGGCCGCGAGGTGCCTGCCAATGTGCCTTACGACCTGCTCAAGAAGATCATCCAGTACCAGGCCAAGATTGATGGGGTAACGCCCTAGATCACTTCTCCTTCACATGTAGCCCTTGCAATTTCAATCGAAGGTGGCGATTCTTTGAGAAAATCGCCCCTTGAGTCCCCGGCTTAGGTTTACAGCAGATGGAGAAGCGCTATAGCGCGAAGCCAGAGGAGCCGTATCTCGGAGCAGCGCATTCATGTCGACGCTATACTGTGCCGGCGCATAGCAATCCTGCTCTCCACCGCGCATTGCGTGGAGAATCCCCGCCAAATCGCCTAAGGCAATCTCAGAACAGAGCAGGCGCCGCGCCCGAAGCACCTGCCAACGAGATTACGACGCGCTTTGCGCGGCCAGCCACTTCTTGAGGTTCGGCTCCTGCAGGCGGCGGAATTCGATGCAGCCGTCGATGTGCTCGATGGCGTGTTTCAAGGCCACGTTCGCCGCCGAAACCTTGTGCGCGGCGAAGAAGCTTTCCACGTCATCGCGCGCCGCAGCGGAACAGAAGTCGCCTGTTCCCTCCACCAGGACGGAGCCCATGGCGGTGGTCAACTGCGCCTGCACCTTGTCCCAGTTGTTCTTGATGTAGTCCCACGCCTCCTGGCGCGAATCCGGCATTTCCAGCGCGATGGCAAGCTGAATGGCCGCATCCTGGTTGCGCACCTTGCCGGAGACGGCGAAGCTGAGCGCGCGGCGCACTAGAGCGGGGTTTTCAAACTCGGCCAGCATGCGCAGCGCGCCCTCCTGAAATTCGGGATTATTCGACGTCTCGTAGACGTTCTGGAGCTGGTTGAAGAGTTGCACATTGCCGTGTTGGGCGGCGACGGCGAGAGCCGTTTGGGCGAGCGTGGGCTCGACGGAGGCAGGGTTGGCCAGGTATTGCCCGGTGATGCGTTTGGCGTCGGCGAGAACGGTGGGATCCTGGCCGTAGTAGCCGAGCACGCGGAAGAGGCTGGCGCGGAGTTGGCGCTTATCGGACGAGTCGTTGGGTGAGGGAGGACCGAGTTTCAAGTACTCGGGCTCCAGGGTGCGGCGAATCCAGGCGGCGAAGGTGGCGCGTTCGTCAGGCGTGGCGGCAAGCTCGTCGTCGATCGTGCCGATGGGGCCCAGGGCGCTCGAAATCACCTCAGCGTTTTGATCTGCTTTGAGCGCGGCGGCGAGATTGAGATAATCGCCCACTGTGGATTGATCGGCGCGCACCCGCGCCCACTCGTCACCGGCCACGCTGACGCGCTCCGTGGGCTCGAGGCCGGTTTCCACCTGGTCGACCAGCGCCTGATATTGGGCGGGTTCGTAGGCCGAGCGGTAATAGCCTTTGCCACCAGAGTTGGCGTAAAAGAGGCTCGCCTGGGGAATTTTAAGAGAAGCCGTCTCCGGGCCGAGCAGTGCGCAGTCTTGGCCGCCGGAGCCGGTTTTGAAGCATACCGGGAGGGTCCACTTTTCGCCGGCAGGCGTTTCCGTGCCGGGATTGAGAAAGAAGCGCTTCTGGGTGACGGAGACGCGGCCGCCGGAGGGTGCGCCGAAGGTGAGAATGGGCTCACCGGGTTCGAGCACCAGCGACTCCATGATCTTGTCTACGGGCTTGTGGCTGGTCTCGGTTTGAGCGTCCCAAAAGTCCTCGGCCGTGGCGTTGCCGTACTGGTGCGCAGTGAGGTAAGCGTGAACGCCCTTTTGGAAGACCTCGGGACCAAGGTAATTCTCCACCGTGAGCAGGACGGCGCTGGCCTTGTAATAGGTAATGCCGTCGAACAACTGGTTGATCTCCGCGGGCGTGTTGGCGAGGGGCGCGCGGATGGACCGCGTGGTGGGCTGGGCGTCGAGGTTGAGCGTGGATTGCTGGTCGCTGGCAACCACCTGGGGTATCTTCCACTCCGGATGCATGGCCGCCACGGTCTTGTTCTCCATCCAGGTGGCGAAGCCTTCATTGAGCCAGATGTTGTTCCACCATTCCATGGTCACGAGGTCGCCGAACCACTGGTGCGCCATCTCGTGTGCAACCACGATGGCCACGTTTTCCTTGGCGTTCACGGAGGCGGTTCTAGGATCGAGCAGCAGATCGGTTTCGCGGTAGGTAATGGCGCCGAAGTTCTCCATTGCCCCGGCTTCGAAATCGGGGATGGCGATGAGGTCGAGCTTTTTGAGCGGATAAGGAATGCCGAAGTAGTTGTCGTAGTAATGGAGAGCGAACTCGGCCACGCTCAAGGCGTAGGGCGTGTACGCAACCTTTTCGGGCGTGGCGCACACGCGGATAGCGACACTGTCTGAAGTTCCCGCCGTGCACTGAAATTGGCCCACCAGGAAGGCGACCAGGTAGGTGGACATTTTGGGCGTGGCGCTGAACTCAAGCGTGTGCTGGTCCGGGCCGGGGCCCGGCGTGTCCGAGACGATGGCGCCGTTGGAGATGGCGGTGTCGTTTTTCGGCACGATGAGGGTGATGGCGAAGACCGCCTTGAAGGCCGGCTCGTCGAAGCAGGGAAAAGCGCGCCGCGCGTCGGTGGGCTCGAATTGCGTCACCGCGTAGCGGCGGCCCTCCGCCTTAGAAAGATAAAAACCGCGGAGCTCATTGTTCAGGACGCCGGTGAAGTGGATCTCGAGTGTGGCCGCGCCCGCAGCCAGCGTGTTGGGGAAAGTAAATGTAGCCTGCTCTTTTTCGGGGTCGAGAGACACCGCGCCGGTTTGCCGCGGCCCGTTAGGAAAGATCACCACCGATTGGAACGTGATCTCCGCGGCGTTAAGGGTGACGGAGTTCGTCGGCTGCTCGAGGTTGACATCGATCCGCTCCACGCCGGAGAAGGCAGCGTTGGCCAGATCGGGAGTGAGGGTGAGCGTGTAGTGGACGGGGATCACGTTGGTGGGCAGCCGCTGCGCGCGGGCGCTGGTAGGCGCGACGAGAAGCAGGCAAGCGAGCGCGACGGCCGCGGCCGCAACCGGGCCGCGCGTCAGGGTGAAGAAGCAGCAGGTTTTCATCGTTTCCTCGGATTGGGAATGAGATTCTCGATTAAGCACCCTCAATTGGCGCTCAAATGGCCCGCAAATGGCCCTTGTCCCGCGCCATGGAACTCCGTCCGAAACCCCGTGGGAGCGGGGATGGCCGGGCAAAGAGCGGCTTCCAGGCGCCTCGCGGCTGTCCGTTCAACGGTTCTATTGTAGGACAGCGGCAGGCCCGCCTTGCAGGCAGGCGGCTGGCCGGCGCGATGATTCGAGGGTGACGGTTCAAAGGACAGACGCCGCTTCGAATCGGCGGGTCATCTCGTAAGTCGGGCGGGGCGAACTCCGCGGCCGCGCGAATCGCGCCGAGGCCGCCGCGCGACGGCCGGAGGCTACGATGGAGGATGTGCCGGCCTCTCCCACTGCCCTTGCTCGCCCTCCCCGTTTCGCCATTCTGCTCGCTTTCGGCAGCGTTTACCTGTGCTGGGGCGCCACCTACACCGCAATGAGCATCGGCGTGCGCCTGTTGCCCGCCCCGATTCTGGCCGGATCGCGCATGTTCGCCGGCGCTTTCATTATGCTGGCTTTCTGCGGCCTATCGGGAAAGCAACTGGTGTATAGCCGGCCCGTGATGGTTCGGCTCGGCTATCTCGGCGCCCTGATGCTCTTCGGCGGCAATATCGGCCTGGTGTGGAGCGAAAAATACCTGACCAGCGGCCTCGCCGCCCTGATAGTCGCCGTGGTTCCTTTGTATGTCGCGGTTATCGAGTCCTTGTTGCCTCATGGCGAGCAACTGCGTCCCCGCGGAGTTCTGGGCCTTGCGCTGGGACTTGTGGCCCTGATCGCGCTGCTCTGGCCGAGCTTCCGCGCCGCGCTCGAAACCCACGGCAACGGCCACCGCTCCATCCAGATCGTGGCCGCAGTCATCGTGCTTCTCGGCGCCCTGAGTTGGTCGATCGGCTCGGTGCTGTTTCGTCGCATGCGGCTGGCCGTCGATCCGCTGGTTGCGGCCGGATGGGAGATGCTGGCGGCGGGGCTCTGCAATCTTGCGCTCGCCACCATCACCTGGCAATGGCGCCAAGCTATGTGGGACACGCAAAGCGTGGGCGCCATCGGCTATCTGGTCCTTTTCGGTTCGCTGTTAGGCTTCTCCTGCTACATCTGGCTCATTCACCACGTGCCAGTGGCCAAGGTGGCCACCTATGCCTACGTCAATCCCCTGGTCGCCGTCGTCCTGGGCGCGGCGGTGCTTCACGAGCACCTGCAGACGACGGAGTACGTCGGCATGGTCGCGATCCTCTGCGCCGTTGCGCTGGTCACCTCATCGCAGATGAAGAGCGG
>JASHTU010000535.1 GCA_030040395.1 Acidobacteriaceae bacterium | reverse complement strand
GGCTCCGAGCAGGCGCATTACACGCATCGGCGGATTTCCGCGGTGCTGCGGCTCGAGTACGCCGAGATTGCCGCCGATAGTCGCGGGCGAATGAATCTCGAAGCGCTCGAAGCCGAGCTGCGGAAGGGCGGCGTGGGCGCGGTGGTGGCGACGCTGGGAACTACAGCGACGGGGGCTGTGGACCCGCTGGATGGAATTCTGGCGCTCCAGGATCGATATGGCTTCAGGGTGCACGTGGATGCGGCGTATGGAGGGTATTTCCGGCTGATTGCCGAGGCGCTGGACGAACCGGCAAGGCGCGCTTACGCGGCCATGGGAGCGGCGGACTCGATTGTCGTGGATCCGCACAAACACGGCCTGCAGCCTTACGGATGCGGCTGCGTGCTGTTTCGCGACCCGGGCGTGGGGCGGCTGTACAAGCATGATTCGCCCTATACGTACTTCACCACGAAAGAACTGCATCTATACTCCAGAGAGCAAAAATGGCTCGCGGGGGGCCCTGTGCATCTTGGTGAGATCAGTCTGGAGTGCTCCCGGGCGGGCGCGGCGGCAGTGGCGCTGTGGGCCACGCAAAGGCTTTTGCCGCTAACGCCGGAAGGCGAATTCGCGCGGGACCTGAAGCGCGGCCGCGCCGCGGCTCTGGAGTTGGATCGGAGACTGCGCGAGGACGGACGCTTCGAGGCGCTGGCCGCGGGCGCGCCCGAACTCGACATCTTGGTTTGGAAAATGAAGGCGGAAAACGCCGGGCAGGCTTCGGCGCGGGCGCAACAGGTTTTTTCCGCTTGCGCGGCGCGCGATTTACACTTGGCTCTTGTACAATTGCCGGGTTCCTGGTTTTTGCCTGGTGGCGGCGCGGAAAGCCCGGAGCTTTCCGGGGCGGTCACCTGCCTGCGTTCGGTGCTGATGAAGCCGGAGCACAAGGCTTGGCTGGGCGAAATCTGGGAGCGGCTGACCGCGGCTTGCGGGGATGGGGTTGGGAGGTAAGAGCGGGATAGGGTTGGACGTGAAAGAAAACGTTCTCACGGGCCCTTTCTTGAACCGCTTGACCGCCGCGCCGGCTCGCTGGTTCATTTTTTGACGTTTTTCGAGGAATCAACAACTCATGCACGATGCATCGGTCTTCCGCTCCATTCACGTAGCCCGCTTCCATGCCGAGCCAGCGGTTTTTGTCGCGCCCGGCCGCGTCAACCTGATCGGCGAGCATACCGATTACGCCGAGGGGTTCGTGATGCCGGCGGCCATCAACTTCGCCACATTGGCCGGAATTTCGCCACGCGATGACGGGCAAGTTGTTGTTTATTCAGAGAATTACGGCGAGAAGAAGACCTTTTCGGCGACAGCGCCGCCGCCCAAGGGAACGGGACACTGGAGCGATTATCCGATGGGCGTAGCCGCCATTCTGGCCGGTGAAGGCCACACCATTCCGGCGTTCAGTTTGAGCCTGTGGGGCGATGTGCCGCTGGGCTCGGGGCTTTCGAGTTCGGCTGCGGTTGAAGTGGCGACCGCGTTGGCCCTTCTGTCACTGATTGGGGCCGAGTATCCCGGCCCGGCGCTGGCGCGGCTCTGCCAGCGCGCGGAAAACGAATTTGTGGGCGCAAGCTGCGGCATCATGGATCAGTTCATATCGGTAAACGGACGGGAAAACCATGCGCTGTTGCTCGATTGCCGCGATTTGAGCTTCAAGCTGGCGCCGATTCCGGCGAACGTGGCCCTGGTGATCGCCAACACCATGGTGAAGCATTCGGTGGCCGGCGGCGATTACAAGACCCGGCGCGCGGAGTCAGAAGCAGCATGCGCGGTCATCGCCGGCCACCGGGCGGGGGTGCGTTTTTTACGCGACGCTACGCTGGACGACCTGGAAAGGTGGGGCCACGAGATGGCCCCCAAATCGCTGTTGCGCGCCCGCCACATTATCAGCGAGAACCTGCGCACGGTGGCGGCGGAGGAGGCCTTGTGTAACGGCGACCTCAAGAAGCTGGGGCGGCTAATGGCCGAGGCGCACTTGAGTTACAGCCGCGATTTCGAGGCCAGTTGCGAGGAAGCCGACGCCATGGTGGAACTGGCGCAGAACCTTCCCGGCCTGATTGGCGCGCGGCTCACCGGGGGCGGATTCGGAGGTTGCACCGTGAACCTGGTGGAGCAGAGCTGCGCCCAGGCGTTTGCCCAGGCTCTGGGCAAAGGTTACGCGGAGCGGGTGGGCATCGAGCCGCAAATTCACATTTGCCAGGCGTCGGGCGGCGCGCACCTGCTGGAATAGAGTCTCTGCCGCGGTGGAGGATCGCCCTTGGATTGGTTCAGAATGGGCCGCTTTCCCACCTGACACAAAAGGGGCATGATTCTTCGCAAGTGAATCGGTTGCGCGCAATGTGTTCCTTGCTAAACTTGAAAGATGTTTGCCCGGTGAAGGTGAAGGCTGGTCGCGCCACTCTGTCCGGCATTTGGGGTTGTATGCCGGAGGGGGCCGTTCGGTGGAACTTAGGGGCTAGCGAGATTAGAAATTATGGAACCTAATTCGAAACCAATCTCTTACCAAACACTTGCTTCCTCAGGTCAAGTTGCCTACTTTTCCATGGAGATTGCCATTCAACCCGCCATGCCCACGTATTCAGGCGGATTGGGAGTGCTGGCCGGAGACACGCTGCGCTCCGCGGCCGATCTGGGCGTGCCGGTGACGGCTTTTACGCTCCTGCACCGCAAGGGATACTTTCAGCAACATCTGGACGCTACAGGACTGCAAACCGAGGAGGTGCAGCCGTGGAATCCGGCGGATTTCTGCACCGAGGAGGCGGCGCGGGTCACGGTTTCCGTCGAGGACCGGGTGGTGACGGTGCGGGCTTGGCGGTATAACCTCGAGGGGCGGTTTGGGCATATCGTGCCTATTTATTTGCTGGATACGGATTTGGATGGGAACTCAGGATGGGACCGGGGACTGACGGATCATCTTTACGGCGGGGACACCAACTACCGGTTGCAGCAGGAGATTGTGCTGGGGATGGGCGGAGTGCGCATGGCCAGCGCCCTGGGCTTGCAAGTAAACGTGTACCACATGAACGAGGGGCACGCGGCGCTGCTGACGCTGGCGCTTCTTGAAAGCCAGCTCGGCGGGGGTCCGTTGAGCGTGGCCACGGAAGCCGACATCGAGCAGGTGCGACGGAAGTGCGTGTTCACGACGCATACGCCGGTTCCGGCGGGTCACGACCGGTTTTCAACGGAGCAGTCGATTCGCATTTTGGGCGGAGACAGGACGGCGCGCCTCGAAAAACTGGGCTGCTTCCGCGACGGGCTGCTGAACATGACGCTGCTGGCGCTGCGCTTTTCGCGCTATGCCAACGGCGTGGCCATGCAGCACGGCCGGGTGTCGCGCAACATGTTTCCGGAGTTCGCCATCGACAGCATTACCAATGGGGTGCACGCGGCGACGTGGATTTCCGGACCGGTGCAGCAGATGCTGGACGAGGAGGTTCCGACGTGGCGGCGGGACCATCTTTACCTGCGCAACCTAGTGGACTTGCAGGAGACCAAGATTCTGGCCGCGCACGCGCAGGCCAAGGATGATCTGCTGGCCGAGGTGGCGTCGCGCACCGGCATGGTGCTGAACCCCAAGGTGCTGACGCTGGGCTTTGCGCGGCGCGCGGCGACGTACAAACGCGCCACCCTGTTGTTCACCGATCCGCAGCGGCTGCAGGCGATCGCGGAAGCGGCGGGCGGTTTGCAGATCATTTATGCGGGCAAGGCGCACCCCCAGGACGAACCCGGCAAGGCGCTGATCCAAAAGGTGGTGGAAGACGCGAGCAAGTACGGCAACGATACGCTGCGCGTGGTGTACCTGGAGAACTACGCCTGGGACCTGGGCGCGCTGCTCACGGCGGGCGTGGATGTGTGGGTGAATAATCCCCGGCGGCCGTATGAAGCATCGGGCACGAGCGGCATGAAGGCGGCCATGAACGGCGTGCCGAGCCTGTCGATACTGGACGGGTGGTGGATCGAGGGGTGCATCGAAGGCGTGACCGGCTGGGCCATTGAAGACGGCGACAGCGATGAGGAAGAAGCGCAATCGCTTTACCGGAAGCTGGAAACCGCCGTGGTTCCCCTTTACCGCGACGAGCCCGAGAAGTGGGGCCGGCTCATGCGCACTACCCTGGCCTACAATGGCTCCTACTTCAACACCGACCGCATGATTCGCCAATACTCGCGCAATGCGTATTACCCCGGCGTGCTGGTGGAGAAGGCCAAGGTGGTAGAAGAGGCCTACGCGGATTAAAGGGCCGTTGAGCCGGGGGATAGTTCAATCGATCGATGCGAAGTCCCACCTTCCTCTAGCATTTTTCCTGATGTTTTATAGCAATCCGATGGGGCTGAGTGGGCGCGGTCCGCGCGGGTTGGATCGGCATAAGGGCTACTTCGTCATCGCGTCGAGGGCCAGGTTCAACTCCAGCACGTTGACGCGGGGCTCGCCCAAAAAGCCCAACTGGCGGGGCTCAGTGTGTTGGGCGATGAGCTGACGGAGAACATCTTCAGAGAGGCCGCGGGCTTTGGCGACGCGGGGCGCCTGGTATTGGGCGTCGTCGGGCGTGATGTCGGGATCGAGGCCGGAGCCGGAGGTAGTGACCAAGTCGATGGGCACCGGCTTGCTGGGATTTTCGGCCTGGAGCTTGTCGACGTCGGCTTGAATGCGCTGGGCTAGCTTGGCGTTCGATTGGGCGAGATTCGAACCGCCGGAGGGCGAAGTGGTGGAGTTGGCGGCGAAATCGGCGCTGGCGGAATAATCGGTGGCCGAGGGGCGGGGATGGAAATAGCGGTCGGAGGTAAAACTCTGCGCCAGCAGCGCGGAGCCGATGACCTGGCCGTTGCGTAGGATGAGGCTGCCGGCCGCGCGGCGCGGGAAGATGGCGCCGGCGATCACCGTCATGAGCAGCGGATAGCCGATGCCGAACAGAAGCGCGGTCAAGAGCGTGTAGCGGATTGAAGTCTTCCAAACCGAGTGCATGGTCGATCTCCTCTTGGCGTCAGAGGTTAAAAGGGCTCCCGCTTACAGGGGATAGCTAGTTAGCAAGTCAGCAGGTCAGCGAGTTAGCAAGTTAGCGAGTTGGCGTGTTAGGAGGTTCGCAGGCGGCGGTTTTTTTTGATCTCCTTGGGTGGGCCGGAGGCCCAATCCATTGTTAAGCCAGGTGCAGAGCAACAAGGCACAGGTCGATGGCCTTGATGCCGATGAAGGGGATAATGATGCCGCCGACGCCGTAAAGGAGCAGGTTCCGGCGCAGCAGGACATCAGCTGCCTTGGGTTCGTATTTGACGCCTTTGAGCGCCAGCGGAATGAGCGCCACGATGATGATGGCGTTAAAAATGACGGCCGAAAGAATGGCCGATTGGGGCGAGTGGAGGCGCATGATGTTCAACGCGCCGAGCACGGGAAATACGCCCAGGAACATGGCGGGAATGATGGCGAAGTACTTGGCCACGTCGTTGGCGATGGAAAAGGTGGTGAGGG
>JASHTU010000534.1 GCA_030040395.1 Acidobacteriaceae bacterium | reverse complement strand
ATGCGGCGCGAGAACTCGATGCGGTCGACGGCCAGTGCGTGGCCGGCCGGCACCGCTGATTCATCAGCAATTCGCAAAAGCGCGGACGCGCCGCGGCGCATCTCCTGCTTGAGAAGCCAGGGCGCGGTGTAGGGCGATTCGCTTTTGAGCGAGTTGGAGCAGACCAGTTCGCCGAAGTCGGTGGTTTGGTGGGCGGGGGTAAGATGTGGTTTGCCGTCCACAACCCGCCGCATTTCATAAAGATCCACCTGGCAGCCAAAGCGCGCCGCGGTCAGCGCGGCTTCAGGACCGGCCAAACCGCCGCCAATGATGCGAATCTTCAAGGCGCGGACTCCCCGGAAACGGATGGCTTAGCGGAGGGTGGAACGGAAAGATGAACGCCGCTGCCCGTGGGCTCCGGACCCGCAAAGGTAGAGAAGGAAGGAGCGCGAGCCTCACCCCGATCAGCCAAGTTTCCGTTGCCATTGGCTTCCGCTTTTGGTCCACGCGCCAACCGGGCAAGGGCTTCGCCTTCCAGGCGCACGTTGCGCCACTCGTCGAGGAAATCCGCTCCCATGGCGCGATAGAAGTCAATCGCCGGGGTATTCCAGTCCAGGACCTCCCACTGGAGCCGTTCGCAGCCTTCTTCGAGCGCGTCAGCGGCCACGGCCTGGAGCAAGGCTTTGCCAATTCCCCGGCCGCGGAAGGCGGGCTCGACAAACAAGTCTTCGAGGTAGATGCCGGGCCGGCCTTTCCAGGTGGAGTAATTGAAGAAATAGAAGGCGAAACCGGCGGCTTGGCCGTCGTGCTCGGCGATCAGGCAGCGGTAAAAGGGGCGGGGGCCGAAACCATCCTGCAGGAGGCGCTCCTCGGTGGCGGTCACCGCATCGGGAGCGCGTTCATAGACAGCGAGGGCGCGAATAAAGGCCAGAATTTGCGCGACATCCGCGGGGGTCGCGGAGCGGATCGTCATGCTCATGCTCCGATTGTAGCGGGGGTGTTCCAGGCATGAAGTTGCAACAAGCGGAAGGGCGCCGGCGCAAATGGGCGTCGAATCAACATCCTGGCAGCCTCAAGAGCCGGCGCCTTTCACGATCGGATGGCCGAAACCGCTGCAAATCTTCGGCTTGCGTGCCGGAGCCAGTTCTCCGGCCCCGGGGGCGCCACTTGTCTATCGGGCTGGATAGGGTTTAACTTTGGACTTGCTACGATATATCTCTGCGGAATGGGTCTTGACCGCGCTGGCTGGCCCGCCGCAGAGAAAGACGGCACGACGACAAAGAGATGAGACGATTGTCGAAACTTGCCGGATATGGATTGGCAAGGACGCGCCCGCTGAACAAAGGCAGGCGCGGCGCCGGCGCCGCAAATGGAAGAATTTTTTTGAGCTGGCGGACAAACGGTTCGCGCTGCTCCAAGGAGAACAATATGAAGCGCATTTTTTCACTTTGGCTGAGTCTGCCCGCCCTGGCTGGGCTGCTGGCTTTTGCTCTTTCGCCTGCGTTTGCTCAGCAACCGGCCGGAGCATCGACGGAAGCCATGGGCAAGCTCCATGGCCATGTAATCAACCCCACGGGACAACCACAGGGCGGCGGGACGGTGAGTCTCTCCGCCGATGGCGGGGCTACCTCGAAGTACACCTTCCCGGTGGCCGACGACGGCTCGTTCAGCGGCGAAGCGGCGGCCGGAACCTACGCGCTGATCTATCGGGCGGCCGACACGCCGAAGGGTCAAATGGTGGATGAGATCAAGAGCGTGAAGATCACGGCCGGCCAGGATCTCCAGCAAGACGACGATATGTCGCGCGCGGAATACATCGCGAAGATGACGCCGGAGCAGCAGAAGCAGCTCGAAGAACTGAAAAAGAACAACAGCGAAGCGATGAAGGCCAACGCGGTGATCAATCACCTGAACGCGGATCTGAAGGTGGTCGCGCAGGACAAGAAGGACATCGACGACTCTATGCAGACCGCGATGCAGCAGTTAGGCGCGTCAGCGACGCGGGCCCAGCTTGCGACCCAGGTGGACCAGATCAAGACCGCGAAGTACACAGACATCGAAAGCATGATGACCAAGGATACGGCGGCCAAGCCGGACGAGGCCATTCTGTGGACTGACCTGGGGTATGCGCAGGCGGGACTGAAGAAGTACGACGATGCGATCACCACGTACAAGAAGGCGATTGACCTGGAGACCGCGGCGAAAAAGCCGCGGGAGGAGATCATCGGGTTGGCGAATGCGGGACTGGGCGAAGTATACGCGCGCACGAGCAAGGTTCCCGATGCGAACGCGGCCTACGACGCAGCGGTGAAGGCGGACCCGACGCGCGGCGCCCTCTACCTGCACAACGAGGCGATTATTTTCTTCCAGCAGGGCAACTCGGACGCGCAGGTGGCGGCGGCGGACGAGGGGCTCAAGCTGAATCCCAACGACGCCATCCTCTACTACATCAAGGGGCAGGGCTTGGTCCAGAAAGCCACGGTTGACCCCAAGACGCAAAAGATCGTGCTGCCGCAGGATTGCACGGACGCCTACCAGAAATATCTCGAACTGGCGCCCACCGGGCAGTTTGCCACCGAGGTTGCGGGCATTCTGCAACAGGCGGGACAAAAGGTCAACTCGTCTTATCGGGCGGGCAAGCACTGAGCCGCGAGCCTGAGTGTTTCCACAAGGGCGTTTCCGGCCAACGGAAACGCCCTCGGCGTCTTTGGCTGGCCGGACGTGGGCTCTCCGCAGAGTTCGTGTGAGACCGGTCCTTCAGACCATCCTTGATCATCGCTCTGTTTGGCGCCAGACCCGCTCCGCTTGACCCACTACAATCCAATTCATGAACTCGGCTTTGCTGAGTTACGACGAGGCTGCCGCGGAGGTTGCCGCCTACGCCGCGGCGCTGGGCCGCGCCAAGAGGGCTGTCGAACGCGTCGAGCTGGGGCGGGCTGCGGGCCGGGTGCTGGCGCGGCCGCTGCGCGCCGACCGCGATCAGCCGCCATTTGCGCGCTCGACGCGGGACGGCTATGCATGCCGGGCAGCCGAAGCTTGTAGGCACGTACTGTTGCCGGTTGCCGGCGCGACGCGTGCGGGTCAGCCGCCGGCGGGGCGCCTGCCGCGGGGCGCAGCGTGGGAGATCATGACCGGGGCCCCGGTTCCCAAAGGCGCCGACGCGGTGATGATGCTGGAGCATGTGGAGGCGGACGGCAGGGGAGTGAAGCTGCTCGATTCGCGCACCATCGCCGCAGGGGAGAACATCGTGCCGCGTGGCGCGCAGGCGGGGAAGGGCGAAGAGCTGCTGGCCGCCGGTTCTCTGATGGGGGCGGGGCAAGTTGCGCTGGCGGCGGCGTGCGGCAATAGCGAACTGGAGGTTTTTGCGCTGCCGCGGGCGGCGATTCTGACCACCGGCGACGAGGTTGTGCCGGTAGAAGCGGAGCCGGGACCGGGCCAGATTCGTAATTCAAACGGGCCGATGCTGGCCGCGATGACGGCGGCGGTGGGAGGCGAGCCGTGGGTGCTGCCGACGGCTGCCGACGCGGCCGAGGCTCTCGACGCAGCGTTGAGAGGGATTGCGGAGACCGACCTGCTGCTGGTTACAGGCGGGGTTTCAGCCGGGAAATTCGACCTGGTTGAGCCGGCGCTGCAGCGAGCAGGGGCGCAGTTTCATTTCACAGGGGTGCGCATCCAACCGGGCAAGCCTACCGTGTTTGGTGAGTTGCGGGGGAACAAAGGGGGCTCCGAGGGCAGGCAGCGCCGCAGGCGACTCCCGCTTTTTGGTCTGCCCGGGAATCCGGTTTCGTCGGCGGTGACGTTTCTGCTTTTCGCCGCGCCGGTGCTGGCGGCGTTGGCGGGCCGGCGCGATGCCGTTCCCCGCTTCGCTTGGGCCCGGCTGGCCGCTGAGGTGAAAGGAAAAGCGGGCCTTACGCGCTTTTTGCCGGCGTTTTGCAACTTTGGTGCCTCGGCAAGCGCGCTGCCCGAGGTTGCGCTTGTGCCGTGGCAGGGCTCGGGCGATCTGGCCGCGCTGGCGCGCTCCAACTGCTTTCTGGTCTTGCCCGAGGAGGCGCATCGGTTGGAGGCCGGTTCCTGCGTCAGGATTTTGCTCCCCTGAGGAAACATATGACAGAGCCTTCACAGC
>JASHTU010000533.1 GCA_030040395.1 Acidobacteriaceae bacterium | reverse complement strand
GTGCTCCCTTGCCGCTCGCGCTGCGCGGCGTGGCGCAAGGCGAGAGGCGGACGGGGATGGATTCCGCATCGCGGAGGCGAGCGCTGCGCCGCGGGCGCTGCCGGGGAGTGCGCTGGTTTTCCGGGAGGTTGGGTTCGCGCCCGCGCGCGTTTTCGGCATAAGAGGCGGGAAGGATGGGCGAGCAAATTGGGGCGGGTTTGGGTCGGGCCACGGGCCGGGCGTGAACCCCAGGTTAGAGCACTTCTCGTTCGCATGCAGCTCTTGCAATTTCAGCCGAAGGCAGCGGTTCTTTGAGGGAATCGACCCTTGAGTTTCCCGGATTCGGCATGCAGCCGAAGGAGAAGCGTTCGAACGAGGCAAACCGCACAAACTGACCCGCCGCCGTTCAGTTCCCCGGCCAGAAGCTTCGTGCACAATAAATACAGGCGTCTTCTATCGCCATGCACAGGCGTCTGGGAGGGTTATTGGCTCTGCGCGCGGTCATCTTCGACTATGGAATGGTCTTAACGGGGTTGCCGGACCCGGCTGCTTTCGAAGCGATATTGCAGATTACCGGGCTCTCAGCAGCGCGGCTCAACAGCCTTTATTGGGCCGATCGCCACGCTTACGACGAAGGCAAGGTAACCGGCCTCGGCTTTTGGCAGAAGCTGGCGGCCGAAGCCGGGCTGAGCTTGAGCCCGGCAGCCATTGAAGAGCTCAACGATTGGGACGCGCGGATGTGGACTACGGTAAACCCCGCCATGTTGGCCTGGCACGAGCAGGTAAAGCAACGCGGCCTGCGCACCGCCATCCTTTCCAACATGGGCGACAACGTGCATGCCCGGATGGAGCGCGAATTCAATTGGCTCGGCCGCTTCGACGCGCTGGTGTGGAGCTACCAACTGCGCCTGGCCAAGCCCGACCCGGCCATCTATCGTTACGCCCTGGAGAAGCTGGGCACGCGCCCGGAAGAGACTTTCTTCATCGACGACAAACAGGTGAACGTGGACGCGGCGTTGGCCATGGGCATGCAATGCCATCTCTTCACCACCATCGAGCGGCTGCGCGACGAGCTGATGGCCGAGGGGCTGGACGCGGAACTTCCGCTTCCGGAGCCGGCGCCTGTGAGCCAGACGTAACCGATTTGTGCGGAGCTGCCGCTCCCGGTTCAACGCCAGCGAAAGATGCGCAGCGAGACTGCAAACGGAACGACAAGCCACGCCAGCAGAATGGCCAGCGGCGCCGTCATCGCGCCCATGTGGGTTCCCTCGAGCATGTTGCCGCGCATGGTGTCGATGGCGGCGGTAAGCGGCAACGCCTGGACCAGAGGCTGAATCACCGCCGGGAAACGGGACGCCGAGAAGAACACGCCCGACAGAATCCACATGGGCAGCATGACCAAGTTCATCAGCCCGGAGACCGCCTCCATGGTCCGCGCGCGCGAAGCCACCAGCAGCCCGAGCGCCGAAAAAACCAGCGAGGTGAGCACGCAAAGCAGTCCCAATTCCCAGAGTGAGCCGCGAAACGGAACCCCGAAGGCCACCCAGGCGAATCCCAGGAAGACCACCACCTCAATGACCAGCAGCGCCAGCCGCGAAAGCAGAAACGCCGTCAGGTATTGCCAGCGCGGCATGGGCGAAGCCACCATGCGCTTGAGCAGTTTTTTCTGCCGGCCCTCCACGATGGCGAAGCCCAGTCCCCACATTGCTGAGCCCATGAGGTTCATTCCCAAAAGGCCCGGAACCACAAAGTCGATGTAGCGCGAGCCGGTCTCGTGAATGAGTTGGTTTTGGATGGAGACCGCGTCGCGCCGCCCCGCCGCCGCTTGAATGGCGCGATCGGCGAGCAGCCGTGCATTCCGCGCATCGGGGTTGGTGTCATCGTATTCAAACTTCACGCCGCCCGGGCCCTCGACGGCGAGCAGAAGAATGTTTCCGGTGGCCAGCGCTTGCCGGCCCGCGGCCTCATTCAACTCCGTCGCCTTCAGACCGTTCTCCGCGGCCAGCGCCTGCGTTAGCTGGAGGGTCGTGGCGCCCACGGGCAACACTTCGGGAGGACGGTTGCGGAACGCGATGCCCAGTCCCACCGCCAGCAGAATGGGAAAGATGAAGATCCAGAAGATCGCCTCCGGTTCGCGCAGCACCAGCTTGAAGCGCACCAGGGTGAGCTGATAGAGGCTGCTGTGCTCCAGGCTAGTCATCGCGCAGGTTCCTTCCTGTAAGCCGCACAAACACATCTTCCAGGGACGCCGAGTGGGTCCGGAACTCGCTCAGGCGCAGTCCCTGCTCCTCGAGCGCGGCGAAGATGTGCGGCACGGCGGTGTGCAGCTCGCTGACGGAAAGCTGGTGCAGCGCTTCGTCGACGCGATGCGACTGCACGCCCGGAATCGCCGCCAGCAGGCGCGGATCGAGCGCTGCGCGCGCGGGTTCTTGGATGGAGCCATCGGCCGAGCCGACGGCAAACTCGACAATGTCTTCGCCGCCTACGGTGGCAATCAACTGCTGCGGCGTGCCCAGCGCAATGACCTTGCCGTGGTCCATAATGGCCACGCGGTCGCACAGCCGCTCGGCTTCATCCATGTAGTGCGTGGTGAGGATGATGGTGCGCCCGGCTTCTTTCAACTTTTCCACCAGGTCCCATAGGTGCCGCCGCGCCTGCGGGTCGAGGCCCGTGGTGGGCTCGTCTAAAAACAGCAACTCCGGGTCGCCCACCAGCGCGCAGGCCATGGCCAGCCGCTGCTTCTGCCCGCCGGAAAGCCCCACGATGCGCGAGCGCCGCTTCTCTTCGAGCTGCGCCAGGCGGATCGACTCGTCCACGGAAATTCCGCGCCGAAAAAAGCTGCGGAAGAGCCGCAACGTTTCTTCTACGGTTAGCTT
>JASHTU010000532.1 GCA_030040395.1 Acidobacteriaceae bacterium | reverse complement strand
GCTGTTTGGCGCCATCCGCTGCGAGTTTGACATTGAGCCCGATGCTGAAATCACCATGGAGTGCGCGCCGGGCCAACTGGCCGATGAGACTTTGGCGGCGTTGTCAGCGGCGGGCGTAAACCGGGTGAGCCTGGGCGTGCAGTCGTTCGTCGACCGCGAAGCGCGACTCAGCGGCCGGCTGCACAGCCGGGCCAAGGTTGAGGCCGATCTCCGCCGCCTGCGCGCGGCCGGCATCGAGAATCTGAACATCGACCTGATTGCGGGGCTTGCCACACAAAGTCTTGCCTCGTGGGAGGAGTCGCTGGCGGCGCTGGTGGACTCCGGCGTTCCCCACGCCAGCATCTACATGCTGGAAGTGGACGAAGACTCGCGCCTGGGCCGGGAGATGCTCACCGCGGGAACGCGGTATCACGCCGGGCTGGTCCCGTGCGACGACGCCATTGCGGCGATGTACGAGCGGGCGATCGAGCGGCTGGAGAAAGCCGGGATCGGGCAGTACGAAATTTCGAATTTCAGCCGTGCGGGGTGGGCGTCCCGCCACAATCGCCGCTATTGGGAGCGCAAGCCGTACCTGGGGGTAGGGCTCGACGCTTCCTCCATGCTGGGCGCGGCTTACGACTCAGGGTTCGGCGCGGAGCCGGCGAGGCACGGCTGCGTGGCGCGCACCTCCACAACGGCCGACTTAAAGGCCTATCTCGCCGGACCCCAGACCTTGGAAACAGTCTGGCTATCGGCGGAGCAGCGGCACGAGGAGGCGTGGTTTTTGGGGTTGCGGATGAACGAAGGAATTGGTGTAACGGCGCTGGAGCGGGAGTTTGGGCAGGCGCTGGTTGCGCCGGCTTTAGAGACGGTTCGCGGCCTCTTAGAGGAGGGTCTGGCGGACTTCGACGGCGAAACCGTGCGGCTGACGGCGCGGGGGCGGCTGATTTCGAACGAGGTGTTTCAACAATTCCTGGCTGATGCGCCTGAAAAAGCGGGGTCTGAGCGGATGGTTGCGGCGAGCTGATTGCTCATGGATTCCGGAGGCCGGAATTTACGAGAGGCGCAAACCGGAATCCGCTTGGACGACGGCGTTGACGCATTCTTTCAACGCGCGGCAATTTGCGCCCGACCGGGCGCCTCAGCTACCAGGCCAGAAGTTCATCCCCGGAGGTTCCCGAGAGAAAGGTGACGGGCGCCGGAGCGGGATGCGCGGAGGCTCCGAAGGTCTGGATGGACTCCGGCCCGGCGGCCTTGGCCCATTGGAGCGCCTGCTCGGCTTCGCGCAGAACCACTACCGGCGAGCGGCCCTGGCTGGCCGAAATCCCAAAACACGCGGAGAGGCGAATGCTTTCGCCAGCGACGCGAAATGGCGTGGAAAACACTTCAAGGCGGAGCCGCTCGGCGAGCGTGACGGCGGTGGCGGTAGCGCATCCGGGCAGCCCCACCAGGAACTCGTCCATGCCGGGACGGCCGAAGAGATCGTAGCTGCGCAAAAGGCGCGCGGTGCGGCTCACCACCTGGCAGAGCAGTTCGTCGCAGACGTCCATGCCCAAGCGCGTGTTCCAGTGGCCAAAGTCGTCGATGTCAAACAGGACCAGGGACATGGAATTGTTCATTCGTTGCACGCGATCGGTCTCGCGAAACAGGAAGGCCAGGAGAGCCTCGCGGTTATAGATACCGGTGAGGCGGTCGAGCTGGGCGTTGCGCGTGGAGGCTTCACGGAGGGCTTCGAGCTCTTGGACCAGGCGGTGGGTGCGCAAAGCCAGATCGAGACGGATTTGCCAGTAGGGGGGCTCGGAGGCGCGCAGGATGAGATCGTCAATGGCGCCTTCCGTAAGGAGATCGAGCCACTCCTGGGCGACAGTGTCCGCAATCAGGACAATGGGAAACGGGTGGGCGCCAGCCTCGGCGCGTGCGGCGGCAAGCAGGCGGGGGAGTTCCATGCCGGGCAGAGAGACGTCGAGCAGCGCCAGATCGGGTGGGTTGACCGCGGTCATGGCGGCCAACGCGTCCGGCGCAGAGAGAACCACCTCGACGCGCGCCCCGGCGGAAAGCAGCATGGGCTCGATGGCGGCCAGAAGAGCGGGCTCCGGCGAAGCGAACAGAAAGACGGGAGGGCGGTGAACCGGCATCCTGACAATCTCCTTGCTGGGTGCATCGGCGAAGATTAGAGAAAATTTAGGTTCCCGCCGAGATTTCTTGGCTCGCTCCGATGACCTTTGTCTAAACCATTTTCAGGGAAGGTGTATTCCGAAGCCGAGGCGCCGAGTCGACGCGGCGCCAGGGAGCGGCCACCTGGCGCCAACGTTGAAAGGTCACAGTATTTCAGAAAATGCCGTAAAACCGGGCCCTCGCGCCCACGGATATTTGTTTGGATACTGGGATTCAGCCAGCAGGGGAGCAAGCGGCGGTACCGGACGTGGAGGAGAGGCGCCGCATCGTCGAAGAGCGTGTGGTGTTGGAGAGCCTGCGCGGAAGATATCGAACTGATCAGGATGTATTTTGCCGTTTTGTTTTCGTTTTTGTTTGCTTGGTATCGCAACACGCGCTATCCTTGGCGGCAAGATAGAAAACAAAAGGTGCGCCGCCGCAGAGGCCGCGATGGAACAGCCGCCGGGAAGCGCCGCTGCTCACGGAAGCAAGACCAGACGGACGGGATCTCAGCGTTGCCATCGATTGATGGAGTTTGACCGATGGAGTTTGACCGGCGCGCCCGAACGCGAACCTACCCGCAACACCTATCCAAGATGAGGGATGACGCAATTGAGAGAACTCAAACCGGCAAGCGGCCGCTTACGCGCACACTGGGCCCTGCCCGGAATTGGGGCCGTGGCCGCAATCCAGAGCCTGTCGCTGTTGGCTCCTGCAGCCGAAACCGCGCTGCGCAATGGGAAGGAATTCGTCCTCGTGCACTCGAGCGATGGTTCCTATGAGATCGGGCAGGAGAACCGCACCGCAATCTACGCGCGCGTTGGTGCGGAGGTGGATCACGCCTGGGTGACCTCAAGCGACTATCCGCAACACCAGGTTAGCGAGTCGACCTTTAAGGATGCTCTCGGACAGGGACAGGAAGCGACTGTCCAGTGCAGTGGGCTGCGGTCGCGGCCAGACCTGTCCTATGTGATTCGGATTTATGACAACATCGATGCCGGCGAGATACGGGTCGAGATTCAAAACCATACGGGGCAATCCCTCACGGTTCAATCGCTGCGCTCCGTGGACGCCATCGGCGCCCGGCCGCTTAACCTGGGCGCGTCCGAAGTGAGCGACCGCATCCTTTCTGACAGCTTCAGCGAAGACTGGCCTCCGCTGAAGATTTACGACCTGGGCAAGGCGCCCGGCGGCATGCATCGTGCGGTCGGGAGTCAGCTGATCTATAATCCGGAGAGCAAAGAATCCATCTTCTTTGGGGCCCTCAGCTCCGACCGTTTTCTCACCATCCTGCACCTGAAGGCCAACTTTGACCCGCAGAACGGGGCCGGAGTTGCTTCCTACACCGTCGATTCAACGGGAACGACGGAGATCCAAGCGACGGACCCGGAATCAGGCTTGCGGCATGGCCCGCAAGAGAACCTGGTGGAACTCAGCCTGCCCGTGGCTGCAGAGGCTACGGTTGGCTCTGAGCGCCTGATGTTCGCCTTGGGAAACAATTACTATTCCATGCTCGACACGTATGGCGCCGCCATTCGCGAGCTGCATCACAGCCGTTCCGGAACCGGGCCCATGCTTGGCTGGTGGAGCTGGACCGCCTTCTATTCCGGCATCACCGAGGGAAACACCTGGACCAACGCACAGTGGCTTGCGGAGCACCTGAAACATCTGGGATTCGACTATTTCCACCTGGATCTTGGATACGCATATGCGCGCGGAGAATACACCACACCCAACGCCGCCCAGTTTCCCAACGGGCTGGAGCCGCTGACGCGCAAGATCGCAAGACTGGGCTTGAAGATGGGATTCTGGACAGCTCCGTTTGAGGTCAGCGGGCGGTCCTGGGTTTATGAGCACCACAAGGACTGGCTGGTCCACAACGCACAGGGAGAACCAATTCAAATCGGGGTAGGAACTGAAGCCGGAAGAGAAACCCTGTTTGTCCTTGACACCACCAATCCGGGGGCGCAACAGTACCTCCGCACCACTTATCAGACGCTTGCCCGGGAATGGGGCGCGACGTACATCAAGCTGGACTTCATGGATAACACCGCCATTGAGGGCTACTACTATCGTCCGAACACCACGGCGCTCGAAGCGCAGCGGATCGGATTGCAGATCATCCGCGAGTCCGTGGGCGAGCACGTCCTGCTGGACAAGGATGGAAGCCCCATGCTGAATCCAGTGGGACTGGTGGACGAAGGGCGTCTTTCGCAGGACACCGGACATACCTTTCTGCGCAGCAAGGAAGCGGCTCCCGGCATCGCCGCGCGCTACTACATGCAGGGTAATTTCTTCCTCAGCGATCCGGATGCGCTGTCGGTCTCGCGTCAGATGATTGAAGAGCGTCACATCAAGGCGCCGCTAACGCTGAATGAGGCCCAGGTCTCAGTCACGCTGGCCGCGCTTGCCGGTGGGATGTTCGAGCTTGGAGATGACCTGCCAACTTTGGGACAGGATCCGGACCGTCTTGCCCTGGTCACCAACCCCGACCTTCTGCAGATGATCGAACTCGGCAAGGCGGCGCTACCGCTGGATCTGCTGACCTATCGCGAGGCGGATGAACAGCCGAGCATCTTTCTGCTTCGGGAAGACTCCCGCCAGGGCATGCTTGCGGTCTTCAACTGGACCGAGAGCGTCAACTCGCATGCTTTCAGCTTCGCTGACCTTGGGCTTTCGCCGAACCACCACTATCGCGTGGTCGATGTTTTTCAGCCGGAACAGCAGCGGGCCTTCGACTCTACCGGCCTGCGCATTGAAAACCAGCCGGCCCACTTTGTCACCTTGCTCAAGATTCTGGATGAATCCATCCCCGCCGAGGCCCCTTCGATCACCGCGAAGGTTCCGACCACGGGCAAGATGGACGAAGAACTTAGCTTTGCGGCGGCCGCGTCTGAAGACCATGTTCCGGCAATTGCTTATCACTGGGACTTTGGCGACGGCGTGGTTGCCGATGGCGCCACGCTGAGGCACACCTACACGCGAGAAGGCAGTTACACGACCCATCTTCGCGTGGAGGGCATCGACGGTCTCTCTTTCGAGAAGGATTACCCGGTAACCATCAAGGGCAGGGTTCCCCTCCCTATGCCCAGGCGCGGCCCCGTTCACGGCGGAGAAATGTAACTGCGCAGAGGAAATGGATACAGCGCAATGTCCCGGCCATGGCTACGCAAGGGTAAATTTATCTGGCGGGACCCCGAAAGGGCGGAATCGGATTGAAGGAAGTCCGATTTCGCTCCATTGTGGGCGCAGTTTAATCATTCCCCATCGGGGCTTTCACTGCAGGCTGTCAAAAGTCGACACCTTCCCCGGAGCAGCAAGGGCCACGAGGGTATCTATGTCGAATTCCTTGTAAAGATCAAGGCAAAAGAGCTCAGGAGCGTATCGAAACGGTACTGGCTTCTCGAGCAGATAGGCGAGGCTGGTGACGCCATTCCTGTTTACTTGAGCAGAGAAGTCTTCAGGGGCTATGGCGGCTGCTGCGAGGGCAATGACCTGGTTACGCATGCCATTTGTCTCCACCTGCACCGGACGTCCGGTGGTGGATCGAAACCAGCGAGCCAAGGCCACCAATTGAGCGGCTTCAAGCCCCAAAGGACGTTCTCCGCTACTGTCTGTCAGCAACTCCCAGGAGCCGCGATCCGGTAACTGATCGCCATTGAAGAACAGGTCGAGCGCCAACACCTGCTCTCCGCGGTCCACGTGCTGGGCCACGGCATCGCCGGCGGCATGGTAGCCTTTGTCATCGAGCACAATGGTTGCAGGCGCGTTCTGTGGAGCCGCCTCTTCCCGGAACAAGACGCCGCTGGCGCTGAGTTGGTTGGAGAACTCGAAGCGATAAGACAAAGTGCGAAAATCGAAGCTTCTGCCGTTATCAACGGGCAAGGTCCGCGCCAGGGATACGGGTGTATACCGGATCACGGATTCCAGCTTCTCCCGCTCGGTTTTTGCCCAGCTTTGGCGCGCTGCTTGGTCTGCCGGCGGCTGTTGGCGCTGGATTTGCCGCGCTAACTTCCTTGCCAAGGTCAGGAAGGTCAGGTTGTCGGCGGGAACGCCGATGGCAAGCTCCTGCGGCGTCCGGATTTCATTGTCGCTGTAGATCTCGCCATCGAGCACGGGAAGCTTGAATTGTGTGCTGAAGAAGCGGTACGCCTGCTGGCGGTTATCCAGCTGATAGTTATGCGACCCTGGATCAATGTTCTCGTGCCAGACAAAGGAGCCGGAGGCGCCGTATAACTGGAAAAGCGGCTGAACCTGATCGTACAAATAGGGCTTTACCTGCGGCGCCCGAAAGCAGCAGCTGTCCGTGGCGTTATGAATCTCCATTGTGGGCCGGGGCGCCCGCAACGCGATCAACTCCGGATAGTCTTCGTCCTGCATCAAATCGGGCGCGTCCGCTTCAGTTTCGTCGGTATCCACAGGATGGGTCAGGTTCGACTCCCGCGAACCCACTCCGGCCACCTCGACGGCTACTGCAACGCGCGGATCCAAAGCGCTGAGCATGACCGTTTGCCAACCCCCTCCAGAGAGCCCGGTTACGCCGATCCGGGTGGGATCAACCTGCGGCAATGCGCTCAGATAATCCAACCCGCGCCGCATGGAAAGATAAAAAACTCCCAGCACATTGGAGCCGACGAGGTTCAACTGCGCGCCAAAGTCGTGGACATTCTCCGGATTGGTGAGCTCTCCATAACCGATAAACTCCACATCCAGGGCGATAATGCCGCGCTTGGCGAAGTTGATGCAGCGCTTCTGCTCATATTCCACGCTGATCCCATCCGGTTCATGGCCAAGCAGGTTCAAAATGGCGGGGATACGGCCGGCGATCTTGGTCGGCTCATAGAGGAGCGCGGTGGAGTGGAAGCCCGGCACAACTTCAAAGCGCAATTTGTGAATCCGGTATCCGTGGCTGGTTTCAATTACCCCCACTTCCTCGAATTGGGGAGCCGCATCGATCCACTCGCGCGGCCAGCCGTGATAGGCGATGTCGTCGAGAACGTGCTTGCGCACCCGTTCCTCCTCCGTAGTCCAGGCCGCAGCGGTAGCGGGTGTGGGCAGGGAGGGGTAGCGCTTCAGCAAAAACTCTTGCAACTGATACTCCCGCCATGGAACATCCCGGGAGTGCTGCGCCAGCAACGCGTCCACATACGGCTTGCTGACCTGGGCATAGCCGGCAATTGCGCTTATCCCTGATACACAGAGCAATAGCGCGGCAACCCGGAGTTTGCGAAAACTGTTCTTATGCATCTTAGATTTGCTCCATGCTCCTCTATGAGCCATCCATCCCCCAAAATTGAACATCGTGGTTGCTACTCACTTGCACGCCGCGGAGCGCAGCACCGTCTTCAAAACAATCAGGGCGCCGGCGGATTGGAAAGTGGCGTCGCCGCCACTTTCCAATCCGCCGACACCCCAATTCGCTCAAGGTGGGTTAGAACCTGAGTTTCAGCGCCATCTGGAGAATACGGGGGTCGCCGGAAGAGCTGATTTGACCAAAATTGCTGTCTTGAAGTCCGGCATCGGGACTGCCGAAATTGACATTGTTGAAGATGTTGTAGAATTCCGCGCGAAACTCATAGCTGACGCGTTCGCCCGCCTTTCCGTCCTTCAACAGAGCCACATCTGTAGTGAAGAGCCTTGGCCCACGGAGAGAGTCCTTGCCGATGTTACCGTAAGTGCCGATAGCATTGGGGACAAAATCCGCAGTGTTGAACCATTCGTTGACCATCGCGGCATGGGAGCGGCTTGAACTCAGCTGCGTCTGCTTAATGTTGGGCACTGTAATGTCGGGGCGATCATTCCCCATTGCGCTGAAGGAATTATCGTCCTCCGCGAATGAGGTAAACGGATAGCCTGTTTGCCAGTTGGAGATGGAACTCAGGTTCCATCCGTTGATTGCCTTATCCGCAAACCCCTTCATCGGCACTCGAGGAAAGGCATAGT
>JASHTU010000531.1 GCA_030040395.1 Acidobacteriaceae bacterium | reverse complement strand
GACGATGCCGATAATCTCAACGTCCGAAGGCGGTGCGAGCAGTTCCAGCACCCGTTCGGAGTCCGCCATCTGCGGAACCGCCGCGGGCGAAACGAAACTCACCGCGTCGAGGTGCGTAAACCCCGCATGAATCAAGGCGCGCAGATATTCCGCCTTCATCTCCGGCGGTATTTGCCCCGGCAGCCCCTGCCACGCATCGCGCGGACACTCGACGATCTTGACTACGTTGCTCATTCTCGATCGATTGAGGGTTTGGCCCATTTGGCTTGACAACCACTCAGCGTTGGCTCTTCGCGGGTCCCCGTCTGGCTGAAGTCGCGAGCAATGCGAGGGCCTATAGCGGTTCTCCAATTGCTGTAGAGCAGAGCCTCGAACCCGGAGTGGCGTTTTTCTCAAGAAAACGCCACCTGGCGCGCCGCTCAAAACTCCACGGCGATTGGAGAACCGCCGTAAGAGGCAAACAATTTCGAAGCCGCGAGGCACCGAAGGCGCGTCCGCCCGTGACAGCCAGTCACCCTCTCGATGGATGCACCCTGAGTATCTCGCGGGCAATCACCATGCGCTGAATCTCGCTGGTGCCTTCGCCGATGGTGCAGAGCTTTACGTCGCGATAATACTTCTCCACCGGGTAATCCTTGATGAAACCGTAGCCACCAAACAACTGCACCGCCTCATCGCAGATGCGCACCGCCGCTTCGCTCGCGAACAGCTTGGCCATCGACGACTCGCGCGTCACCCTGCGCCCCGCATCCTTGAGCACCGCGGCCCGCTGCGTGAGCAGGCGCGCGGCGTCAAGCTCCGTGGCCATATCGGCCAGCTTCCATTGGATGCCTTGAAACTCCGCGATGGCCTTGCCGAACTGCCGGCGCTCCTTCACGTATTTCAGCGCCGCATCGAGCGCGCCACGCGCAATGCCCAACGCCAAGGCCGCTATCGAAATTCTCCCGCCATCCAGGACGCGCATGGCGTCAATGAAGCCCTCGCCCTCAACGCCCAGCAAATTCTCGTCGGGAATTTCGCAATCCTCGAAAATCAGTTCGCTGGTGTCGCTGGCGCGCAGGCCCAGCTTGTTCTCTTTCTTGCCCGGCCTGAAGCCTTTGGTTCCTTTCTCCACCACAAACGCCGACAAGCCGTGTGTGCCTTTGTTCTTGTCCGTCACCGCAATCACCACCGCGACATCGGCATAGCGGCCGTTGGTGATGAAGGTCTTGTTGCCGTTCAGCACATAGCGGTCGCCCTTTTTCACCGCGGTGGTGCGCGCGTTGCTCGCGTCCGATCCTGAGCCAGGCTCCGTCAAGCCCCATGCCGCCAGCCATTCGCCGCCGGCGAGCAGCGGAATATACCTTCTTTTCTGCCTTTCGTTGCCGGCCAGGAAAATATGATTCGTGCCTAGCGAGTTATGCGCCGCCACCGTGATTCCTAACGAGCCATCGACGGCGGAGAGTTCCTCGATGGTCAGCACGTAATCCACGTAACCCAAGCCCGCGCCGCCGTATTCCGTTGGAAAAATGACGCCCAGCAACCCCATCTGGCCGAGCTTCTTCACCACCTCCAGAGGAAACTCGCAGGCCTCATCCCATGCGGCCACGTTGGGCGCAATCTCCTGCGCGGCAAAGCTCCGGATCTCGCGCCGAAGCTGCTCCTGCTCCTCGTTCAGGACAAACGGATACAAGCTTTCCATCTGCTCCAGATCGACTTTCATTGTCAGGCTCCTTCGCGGGCAATCCCGCCCAGCCGTCTGTTTCTATAAGATGCTGCAGTTACCGCGCCCATACGCCCGACAGAAAGAAAACGCCTTCACGTCTGAATCACACCGGGATTGAATCGCCGCGCTTCTGGATTCAGCGCACACGCCTCCAGCGCGGCGATCAGCACCTCGCGTGTTCGAGCCGGATCGATGATCGCGTCGATCCATAGGCGCGCCGCTCCGTAGCGTGGGTCGGCCTGGGCGTCGTAATCGGCGCGGATTTCTTCCTGAATCGCCCTTTTTTCCGCCTCCGATATCTTCTTTCCGTTGCGCTCCAACTGCTTGGCGCGCACCTCGGCCAGCGTGGCCGCCGCTGAAGCGCCGCTCATCACCGCGTACCGCGCCGTGGGCCACGCAAACAGAAACCGCGGATCGTAGGCCTTGCCGCACATGGCGTAGTGCCCCGCGCCGAAGCTTCCGCCCACGATGACTGCGATCTTGGGCGTCACGCTAGTGCTCACCGCAGTAACCATCTTGGCTCCGGCGCGGATAATGCCCGACCACTCTGCGTCCTTGCCCACCATGAAACCGTTCACGTCGTGCAGAAAAATCAGCGGCACAAGGTTCTGGTTGCAGTCCATGATGAAGCGCGCCGCCTTTTGCGCGCCCTCGGTGTAAATCACGCCGCCCACTTCCACCCGCATCGCTCCTGCCGCCGGCCCCGTAGCCACGGTCTGGCTCTGGTTGGTCTTCTGGTTGGCCACAATGCCCACCGCGTGCCCGCCCATCCATGCGTAGCCGCAAAGCACCGTGCGGCCAAACTCCTCCTTGTACTCGTCAAACTCGCTGCGGTCCACGATGCGCGCAATCACCTCGTGCATGTCGTAGATGTTGGTCGCTCCCGGCGCGGGGTTCAGCAGCCCGTACACATCCTCGGCCGCGTACTTCGGCGCATCGCGCTCGCTGTCGAATGCGCGCCTCCGGAAAATCTCCGCCCCTGGCTCGGCTCCCGCCCTCCGGCCCATCTTCTCCACCAGCGACCGCATGCGCGCCAGGCACACATGGTCGTTCGGCTCCTT
>JASHTU010000530.1 GCA_030040395.1 Acidobacteriaceae bacterium | reverse complement strand
CGCCGACGCGGTGATGATGCTGGAGCATGTGGAGGCGGACGGCAGGGGAGTGAAGCTGCTCGATTCGCGCACCATCGCCGCAGGGGAGAACATCGTGCCGCGTGGCGCGCAGGCGGGGAAGGGCGAAGAGCTGCTGGCCGCCGGTTCTCTGATGGGGGCGGGGCAAATTGCGCTGGCGGCGGCGTGCGGCAATAGCGAACTGGAGGTTTTTGCGCTGCCGCGGGCGGCGATTCTGACCACCGGCGACGAGGTTGTGCCGGTAGAAGCGGAGCCGGGACCGGGCCAGATTCGTAATTCAAACGGGCCGATGCTGGCCGCGATGACGGCGGTGGCGGGAGGCGAGCCGTGGGTGCTGCCGACGGCTGCCGACGCGGCCGAGGCTCTCGACGCAGCGTTGAGCGGGATTGCGGAGGCCGACCTGCTGCTGGTTACGGGTGGGGTTTCAGCGGGGAAATTCGACCTGGTTGAGCCGGCGCTGCAGCGAGCGGGGGCGCAGTTTCATTTCACAGGGGTGCGTATCCAACCGGGCAAGCCTACCGTGTTTGGTGAGCTGCGTGGGAACAAAGGGGGCTCCGAGGGCAGGCAGCGCCGCAAGCGACTCCCGCTTTTTGGCCTGCCCGGGAATCCGGTTTCGTCGGCGGTGACGTTTCTGCTTTTCGCCGCGCCGGTGCTGGCGGCGTTGGCGGGCCGGCGTGATACTGTTCCCCGCTTCGCTTGGGCCCGGCTGGCCGCTGAGGTGAAAGGAAAAGCGGGCCTTACGCGCTTTTTGCCGGCGTTTTGCAACTTTGGAGCCTCGGCAAGCGCTCTGCCCGAAGTTGCGCTTGTGCCGTGGCGGGGCTCGGGCGATCTGGCCGCGCTGGCGCGCTCCAACTGCTTTCTGGTCTTGCCCGAGGAGGCGCATCGGTTGGAGACCGGTTCCTGCGTCAGGATTTTGCTCCCCTGAGGAAACATATGACAGAGCCTTCACAGCTTTTGCACTTCGACGAGGCCGGTCAGGCGCGCATGGTGGACGTGAGCGCTAAGCCGCCGACGCGGCGCGCGGCCAGCGCTTCGGCGTTTGTCGAGCTCTCCGCGGCCGTGCTCGCGGCGTTGCCGCAAAATCCCAAGGGAGACCCGCTGCAAGTGGCTCGCATTGCGGGCATTCAGGCGGCCAAGCGGACGGCGGAGCTGATTCCCATGTGCCACCCCCTGCCGCTCACGCACGTGGACGTGCAGGCGGAGGTGGTCGAAGGCGGAGTGCGCATTGCCGCTGCGGCGGCGACTACCGCCCCCACTGGGGTAGAAATGGAAGCCCTGACCGCCGCGGCGGTCGCCGCGCTCACCCTCTACGACATGACCAAGGCGCTCGACAAGGGAATTGTGATCCGAGAGATCCGGCTGGAGTCAAAATCGGGCGGAAAGAGTGGGGATTTCCGGCGGGGTGGGATGGGCGGCTGAGAGGATTCGCATCCCCTCCCAAGGCGCGCATTTCTTCAGACGCATTCGATGGCGTGAATGGCTTCGGCAACATGGGCGGTGAGCGAGAGGAGATCGGGAAAAAAGAGCCTGCGCTCCCGCGCTGGAAGCTCCTCGAGGAGATCGGAGAACGGAACCGTTGCACAGCCGGCGAAGGCGGGGTAACTGGCCGTATCGGCAATCCTACAACTGACCTTGATCAATTCTGTCAAGTCCCAGGCTCCATCTGTCCGCCGGGGTGAGTGATGGCCGAAAACAGCCGGCTCAAAATCAGTGGGAAGCTTCCAATCGCCCACGAGCTGGCATCCGGTTTCGCAGTGATCCAACCCGAAAAGATCGCGCTCAGCATCCAGGATGCTGACGGCGCCGCCGCGATGGGTTTCGAGGAGCGCGCCGTATTCCTTGGGCTGAACCACGGCCAGGGCCATGCGGCCGATGTCGTGAAGGATGCCGGCGGTGTAGGCAACATCCTTGTCCATGAGCCCTCCGGAGGCCAGTCGACCGGCGATGACAGCGCAAGCCAGATTGTGGCGCCAGAGGCTCCGCAGGGCTGGAAAGTGCATGGTTTTGCCAAGGTAGGCGCGGATGCCCACCGTAATGCACATGCCCTGCAAGGTATTGGAGCCAAGGACGGCGACGGCCTGCAAAATGCTGCTCGAGGGGTAGCGGGGAGCGTAGAGGACAGAATTGGCGACGGTGAGGACCTCGCTGGCAAAGGCCGGGTCGGCGGAGATCAAATCGCACAATTCATGCAACTGCACGTTTTCGTCGCGGGCGAGTTGCAGGACCCGGAGGGCGATTTGCGGAAACGGGGGAAGGCGCAGATGAGCCCAGGGTAGAAACTCCATCTTGCCGTCCTGGGCTTGATCTCGCAATGGCGCAGCTTCCTTGGACTTGAGAAGGCTTACCGATCCGGCTGCGCCCGCTTGGTGAGAGCCGGCCGGCGCCTAAGCCCCGCGATTCAGTTCCCGTTCTCTTTCTTCTTTCGGCCGCAAAGCGGCGTACTTGAGCCACGGCGGACGGGGGCGCCTCAGCGCGGAGAAGATTCTTAACCGGGCTTCGCTGGAGCCAAAACGGGAACCAGGGAACGGGGGAATGAGGGAACGAGGGAGCAAGGGAACGAGGGAACTAGAACGCGAGTTCGCCGATTATGCCCTATGAGAACTGCGCGCGACCCGGGGAGCCGCGATGAGGGTCAGCGCAAACAAGAAGATGGAACCGGCGACATATTCGAGGCGGCCGTGGCGGAGATCCTCGGCGATGAGCTTGACGACGACCAGCACCAGAAGTGTGTAGGCGACGCGGGTTAATTCGAGCCGGCGCAAGCGCGGGCCCGCGAAGGCCAGCGCCAGCGCGGCGAGGCAGAGCGTGAGGGTGCGGAGAAAAGCCAGATGATGGGCCTCGGGTCGGGCGCCGAGTGCGAGCAGGGCAACCAGGCCTTGAACAAGCAGCGCCATGATGGCAAAGGTTGCAATTGCTGCGCAGGTGACGTGAAGCGCCTGCTGCTTCCTGGGCTCCTGTGGACGAGAGGGGCCGGCCGCATAGCAGAGAAGGGCAAAGAGGGAGACCAGGGAGACGCCAAATGTGGGTGCGCCGGGCATGGTTCCGGTGAGGGCGCGGAGATCGTAGCGCAGCAGGCCCGACGCCGCCGCGGCGGAGACGAGGTACGTTACGCCGTGCAGTTCGAGGGCCACGCTGCCCCAGCGCGCACCGGCGGCGGTGGCTGCGAGGGCCGCCGCGCAGAGGCAGGGAGCGAGCCAAAGCGAAGGAAGGCTGAGAAAGAGGCCGGCGAGCAGGAGCGCCGCGCTCCAGGCGGCAAAGACCGTTTCATTGCGTCTGTCGGGAAGGCGGCGGAAAAGGGCGAAGACCGCCGTGTAGCCTGCGGCAGACAAAAGGACGCAGAGAATTCCCAGAAGGTGTGCGCCGGCAGGCGAGCCGAAGCGGAGAATGCCGGCTGCGGCCAGAAGAAAGGCGACCGTGGTTTGGATGGTTTCCCAAATGGTGATTCGCTGGCTGCGGAGCGCGACGCCGAAGACGGCGCTGCCCGCGAAGATGAAGAAGAGCCCAATGCCGGGTGCGAGCAGAGCAGCGCGGCCAAGGATGGGGTAGTCGGCGCGGGCGGTTTGCGGGCTGGAGTAAATGTAAATCAGCGCCCAAACCATGAGGTCTGCGGCGGTGGCGGCGAGGACGCGGACTCCGCGCTCGGAGGCCCATTTCCGACCCCATTCAATGACCAGCGCGATGAACAGCAGTGCGGCGAGAAAGGGCTCCATCCGATGGGAGGCGACGGCCAGCGCGACGGCGAGAGCAATCGCGGTGACGTTGGCTGCCCAAAGGACGGGCGGGCGAGGACGCTTCCAGGTGCAGGCAACGGCCACGCCAACGAAAGCGGCGACAGCAACGGCGGCCGCGGACGCGGCCAGCACCTTGAAGCGCAGGGTGAGCTCCCAAAGCATGGGGGCGAAGATCAGCGACGAGGCGCAGGCATATGCAGCGCGCGCGAACCAAGCTTCAGTGGATGTATGCGCCGCCACCGCGAGCCACAGCAGAGCGTAGATGATAGCCAGTGCGGCCACCAGCGGCTTGGGCGCGAGGGAGGATTCCATGAGCGCGCGCAGCAAGTAGGCGCCAGCGATGCCCAGCATGGCTTTGCCGAGTACCGGAAACGCGCCGGCTTGCGACAAGGGGAGGGCCGATGACGAAGTGGGCTGAGCTGCGGCGAGATGCGGCGCGGCGGGTAAGCCGTCGCTGGCGGGCCGATGCTCCAGCGCGCCGACGCGCCGTTCCAGATCGTCAAGCCGCGCGGTCAGCCGCTCGAGTGCGCCGGAAAGATCGCTCATCGTTTGCCCCCGAGCCAGAGCGGTTATCGTTCATGCGCTCGTTCTGAAATCGTGCCGGGTGGCTTCTTCTTAAGGAGAAAGCCACCTAGCTTCTCTGGCTCCGCAATACAGCAACTCTGGAACTGCTCAAGACCGCTCGTTCATGCACGGTCAGCGCTCAGTCCGCCGCCGCGGAGGCGCCGGATTCAGACCATGGAGGCAGCAGCTTCAACAACACCCAAAGGAAGAACAGCGGAAGCAAGATCAAGCCGAGCGCCACCAGCAACCCCTCGTGGGTCACCAGGCCCACCTTGTAGGTGGTGTAGCCAAGGAAGCTCTTGGAGAACAACTGCCCGCCGATGACGACGTTCCAGCGCATGGCGAAGACGCTGATCAGGATCATGCAGCCGGAGAAGGCGTAGATGCGTTTGCGCGCAATTTCGGACAGCTGGACAATCTGGGTGAGGAACAACAGAATCAGCGGCAGGAGGGTGCCGAGAAACATCTGGAGCACGATCTGGGAAAAGAAGAGCTTGGTGTGAGCCATGAAGTTCAGGCTGCGGAAGGACTCGTCGGCCTCGTAGATGCGGTGCACCAGATCGAGCATCTCCAAACTGAAATCGATGATGAAGATGTAAAACATGTACATGGCGACGGTGTCGACGCAGCGCGTGTCGATGGGCTGGCGGCGCAGCTTGGTGATGGCCATGTAAATCAGCATCACGGCGGCGATGCCGGAAACCATGGCCGAGAAGATAAAGACCACAGGCGTGAGCGGCGAGGACCACCAGGGGTTGGACTTGAGCGAGCCGAAGATGAAGCCGACGTAGCCGTGCAGCAGAAATGCGGAAGGAATGCCGATCAGGGTGACGATCCAGCCTACGCGTTCGTCAATGTGCAGCGCGCGCTCACCGATGTTCGTGGAGCCGAGGGTCATGATCTTGTAGACCAGGCGCAGCAGGCCCTTGGAACTCTGCGACAGGAGCACGATCTCGCGCCGGTAGTCGAGCCAGATCTCAAAGCTCAGCACCGCCATCAGGTACCACAAGTAGACATAACCGAACATGGCCATGGCCGAGGTGCTGTGGGGGGTAAAATACATTTCCCAGGAGCGTTCGGGATGACCCAGGTGAAAGAGCAGGGGTAACGGAGCCACCAGCAGAAACGCCATGGCGGTGAGCAGCGCCAGGCGGTAAGTGGGCTTAACCGCCTCGACGCGGAAGACGCGCTCCAGCGAAGCCAGAATAAAGGCGCCCGCCACCAGTCCCGTGATGTAGGGGTACAACACGATGAGCACGCTCCAGTAGAGGGTGATCTCGTTGGGATACATGTAACCGCTCATGACTTAGCTCCTAGCCTCTAGCTCCTAGCTCGTTTTGCTGGTTTCGGCCGCCTTGGCTTCGAGCTGCGAGATGCGGCTAGAAGCTAGCGGCTAGAGGCTAGAAGCTGCCTTTCTCACCGCACTGAACCGTCGAGGTCGTTGTAGAATGCCTTGGCGCCGGTGGCTAACTGCGGCTTTAACACCTGCACCTTGTGGGTCTTCAAAAATTCGTGTATCGGGTCCTTGGGATTTTTCAAATCGGCCAGTTGCCGCGTGCCGGTGGGGCAGGCCTCGCAGCAGGCGGTCGTCAATCCCTTGGTGATGCGGTGGTAGCACAGCGTGCATTTGTCGGCGACCTTCTTCGTGGGATGAATGTAGCGGCATCCGTAGGGGCAGGCTTGCACGCAATAGGCGCAGCCCATGCAGTAGGTCTGGTCGATGAGCACCACGCCGTCGGGACTGATGAAGGTGGCGCCCACGGGGCAGACCTGGGTGCAGGGCGAATCCGCGCAGTGGTTGCACATTTTAGGGACAAAGAAGTACTCGCCGCCGGGATCGTCCTGAACCGAAGGAAATCCCTCTTTGCCGCCGTCGGGCGAGATGACTTCAGGGTTTTCGAGATGCCAGTCAGAGCGGTGATAGCGCTCCACCCAGGTGCGGAAGAAGCCGTCGGGCAGGTCGTTTTCGGTTTGGCAGGCGCGCACGCAGTTGCCGCAGCCGATGCATTTGGAGATGTCGATCAACATTCCCCACCAGTGCTCGCTCATGTTGTAGTTGGGCGAGTCTTCGGGGGTTCCGGCCAACACCGACTTCCAGGCCACGGCCGCCGCCGGCAAAAGGATGAGGATGTGACGCCGAGTGATGTTCACTGCGCGCCTCCTTTGGCGGCGGCTGGAGGAGCACCGATCGCCGGACTGTGGGGATTGTGGCAGGTCTCGCAGGGAACACCGTTGGCGTGAGAAACCGCGTCGATTTGGGGAAAGTCCTTTGGCTTGGCCGCGCTGGCCGCGTGGCAGCGAACGCAGAGCACCGCCGTATCGGGCTTTGGCGGCGTCAGCGAGGTGGGATCCTCCGCGTGCTTGGCCAGCGCGCCATGGCAAGCCTCGCAGTTGACCTGCGCGTGCTTGCCGCCGGCCTTGGTGGAGGCGATGTCCGTGTGGCAGGCTTCGCAGGCCTGATGGCCGGCGAACTTTACCGGGCGGGCGGCGTATTCGCTGACGGCCGCCGCGCGATAGTGGCCATATTGGCCGAAGGATTTGGGGACGACAAAGCCGCGCACCACCCAAAACACCAGGAAGGCGACGACAAAGAGTCCCGCAAACCGGAAAAGATGTCCTGCATCCTTGAAACCATTCATGGAGCACTGTCTCCGTCGTGCAACTGGGAGGAGGTGGTGTGGATTGTTCCAATGTGATCTGGAACATTCATACCCCTGAACGTACACGCGGATGGTGGTTGGTTGTATGTGAGATAACTCACGATCCGATGTGACGCAGAGCACGTTCACGGCTTTCACGAGGTTCGGGAGCGCTGCGCAGCGGGCGTGGCGCCGGGGCATTCGAGGCCATGGAAGGCGCTTTGAAACGAGTAAGATAGAACGGGGAGGACGAAGATCAACGGATGGGGTCAAGGGTTCTGGACGGTGCGGCGATTGCCGCCACAATCCGCAAGGAAGTGGCCGAAGAAGTGGCCCGCTTTACGCGCCATGGCATCCGGCCGGGATTGGCTGCGGTGCTGGTGGGCGACGTACCCGCGTCACAGATTTACGTCCGCAGCAAGGTGGAGGCCTGTGCGGAGTTGGGACTGTTCAGCGACTTGATCAGCCCGCCGGCGGAGGTCACCACCGGGGAAATGCTCGATCTGGTGGCGACCCTGAATAGCCGCGATGAGATTGACGGGATCCTGATCCAGTTGCCACTGCCGCCGCAGGTGGACGCGAAGGTCCTTCTGGAAGCGGTGGCGCCGGAAAAGGACGTAGACGGCTTCCATCCCATGAACGCGGGCCGTTTGCTGGCGGGCCGGCCGGCATTGGCGCCCTGCACGCCCTGCGGCATCATCGAGATTTTAGAGCGGAGCGGCATTCCCATTGCCGGCCAGCACGCGGTGGTGGTGGGGCGGAGCGATATTGTGGGCAAGCCGGTGGCGTTGCTACTGCTGCACCGGAACGCGACGGTCACGATTTGTCACTCCAAAACGCGCGACTTGGGCGCGATCACCCGCCAGGCCGACATCCTGGTCGCGGCCATCGGGCGAGCAGGTTTTATTACGCCGGGGATGGTGCGGCCCGGCGCCACGCTCATCGACGTGGGCATTAACCGGCTGACCACCCACGAGGAGTTCGACCGTTTCTTTTGCGGCGACGTGAAGCGGGCGGCGGTCTTCGCCAAGCGCGGGTCGACGATTGTGGGCGACATCCATCCCCAGGCCTTCGAGGTTGCCGGCGCCTACACGCCCGTACCCGGCGGCGTTGGACCGCTGACCATCGCCATGTTGATGGCGAACACGGTGCGCGCGGCCAAAATGAGACGGGGACTATAGGCGATGCTGCGCGTCGGCCTTACCGGCAACTTGGGCAGCGGCAAAACCACGGTTGCCGCAACCCTGCGTGAGCTGGGCGCGGAGGTCATCGAAGCCGATGTGCTGGGTCGGGCGCTGATGGAGCCGGGCGAAAGCGTCTATGCCGCGATTGTGGAGGCTTTTGGCCCCGGCGTGGTGGGCGTCGATGGACGGTTGAATCGCGCCCGGCTGGCTGAGCTGGCCTTCAACGAAGGCCGATTGGCGGAATTGAACGCCATTGTGCATCCGCCGGTGATTGCCGCGCAACAGCGGTGGATGGACGAGGTTTTTGCGCGCGACCGGTCAGCGGTTGCGGTGATCGAGTCGGCTCTTATCTTTGAAGTGGTGCGTGACGCCCTGGCGCGCGGCGACCGGACAGGGATGCTCGCCGACTGGCGCCGGCGCATCGATCGCGTCATCCTGATCATTGCTCCCGACGAGGTCAAGATTGCGCGCTATGTGGCCCGGATGGCTGCATTGGGGGTGACCAAGGCGGCGGCCGAGGCCGACGCGCGCACCCGCCTGGCGCATCAGATTCCGGATGCCGAAAAAGCTGCGCAGGCCGATTATGTGCTTGACAACGCAGGCGATTTGACGGCGCTGCGGGATCAGGTCGAAGCCGTGTGGCGACAGCTCAAGGCGGAGAGCAACAATTCCTCCCGGCCGTTGTCTTTAGAATAAGGAAGGCAACCCGCGAAATCTCTGCCGCAGCTTGGAAGCATCTGCTGCATCTGAAGCAAGGAAGGTAATTCGAGTTTACGACCCATGAAACTGCGCCGGTTTTTCCTGATTGTTGTGCTGGTGGGCGGATTCTGGTATCTCACATCGCATCTTCCGTCTAACTTGGGACTCGGCCGTTTTTCGGTCTTCAAGGGCGCCAACGGCAACGCCGGGGTTCCGCTGGTGCTCACGGAAGCCGAGGCGGCGCCGGTGTGCGATGCGCAGGAACAGGACAGCATCGATATCTATAAGCGCGTGCTACCGTCGGTAGTCAATATCACCTCGACCACGCTGGTCTTCGACTTTTTTTACGGAACGACGCCGCAGCAGGGCCAAGGTTCGGGATTCATTCTCGACAAAGCCGGCCATGTGCTCACCAACTATCACGTCGTGCAGGGCGCCAACCGCGGCATTGAAGTGATGCTCTCGAACAAGCGCCGGTATGAGGCGCGCGCTGTGGGCGTGGACAAAGTGCATGACCTGGCGCTGCTGCAAATCGACGCGCCCAACCTGCAGCCCGTGACGCTGGCCAACTCCTCGAACTTGCAGGTGGGTCAACGCGTATACGCCATCGGCAATCCCTTTGGGCTGAGCGGAACCATGACGCAGGGAATCATCAGCTCTATCCGGTCGATTCGCAACGAGGACGGGGCGCCGATTGAGGACGCCATTCAGACCGACGCGGCCATCAATCCCGGCAACTCCGGGGGTCCCTTGCTCAACTCGAACGGCCAGGTGATCGGCATCAACACCATGATCGCCTCGAATGGGGCCGACCAGAGTTCAGGGATCGGCTTCGCCATCCCCATCAACACGGCAAAAGCGGTTCTGGCCGATCTGACCCGCTACGGACGCGTGCGGCGGCCTTCGCTAGGCATCGTTTCGTACGCGATCGGCCCCGACCTGGCCTCGCAGATGGGCCTGGCCGCGGATTACGGAGTTTTGATTGAAAAGATGATTCCCGGCGGAGCGGCCGAGCGCGCCGGCCTGCACGGCGGCAACCAGCAGGCGTACGTGGGGAACATGCCCATCATGCTCGGCGGCGATCTGATCATCGCTATCGACGGCCAGCAGGTGACCGATCCCCAGGACATCAGCGCCATCATGGACAAGCACCAGGCCGGCGATATTGTCAGCGTCACCGTGCTGCGCGGGCGAAGGCAGATGACCTTCAAGCTGACCTTGGGAGAGGCGCAGGAGTCGGAATCGTAGAAGACAATCACCCGGGAGCTGGTCTGATGGTTACCCATCCTTTCCGCAAAGAAGCTGCGAAAAGGATGGGGCCCGGAGTCGCGTAAGCGATTGCCTAAAATCCCGCCTGCATTTCGGCATGTTCGGCCTGGGCGATCTGCGCTTCAGCCTGGCTGATTGGTTCATCGTAGTGCGCGGCCACAATTTGAGCGGCTTGCGAGCTGTTCAGATATGGTTCTACCGCGGCCAGCTTGACGCTGGATACGGCGGCCATGCGCGCCACTTGCGCATTAGTCGAAATTGATTGCACCAGCGTCAAAATCGTGGTCACAATGGTCGCCACGGCTTGAATCGACGTCAAAGCCTGCTGCAGGCTGGTGGGGTTGGTGATTTTGGCGGCGGCGAGCAGGCCGGCATTGACCTGCTGTTGGAGAGTCACCACCTGGCTCTGCAACTGCGCCAGCGTGGCTGCCGAGGGGTCGGCGAGATACGCCTTGGCCTGCGCCACCAGCAGGTTCGAGGCGGCGTCAAAGCCGGAAGTCGCGGCGGTAAAGATGGGCGCGTCGGCCGGTGCAAGTATGGCGGCGGTCGAGTCGACGGTGGCGACCGCGGTCTGGAGCGAGGGCGTCCAGTTCACGATGTTCTGCGCTACGCTGGTTCCGGTGCAGCCCTGCAACCAGGGCAAAGGCAAGAGCAGCGCGATCATGGCCCAGGCGCCCAGCTTGGCGGGGGTTCCCGTGGATGGCGCTGAGCCGCCGGGATCGCGGGCCAGCAGGCCCAGAAGCGCCGTGGCCAGCGCGGAGACGAGCGAAACCACCGAGGCCGTGCCGGCTTTGCCCAGCGTCAGGCCTTGTTGCGACAGCACTCCAGTGATGGTGACGACCGCAATCAGCAGGCCGGCAGCCGAGGTTCTGGGATGTTCCCAGATATTCGAGATGGGATTCATGCAAATGCTCCTTCGTAAAAGTTGTTATTGGTCCGAGACCTGAGAACGCGATGAAAGCTCAGAACTTGACGCCCAGGCTGGCCACGCAGGCCTTGACTTCAGGCCACGCGGCGATGAGATCGGCCGCCGTCTGGAGATCGAGTGGGATGTTGAGGGGATTGGCGGCCGCGCCGGCTAACTCGAACAGCGGCTTTTCCAGGGCGTCGACCAGCGTGGCCAGCGCGGCAATGGCGACGGGCGTGGCGGGGATCGCCTTATTGGACTCGGTGAGCCATTTCAGGGCGTCTTCGGCTGCAATCTCAATGTTCTTTGTGGAGTTGACCAGGATGTTGGCCATGGAGAGAAACTCGCTTTCCGCCAGGGCCGGCCCGATATGAGCCGGCCGCTGGACCTTGAATTCAAGCAGCTCTTGGGTCCGGAGGTTGCCGTGGTTCCGGCCTGCATCCGGCAGAGAGCTGCTCTAGCGCCGACAGAGAAAGCCGCGCCCGGCCCCATTCGGAATAGGGAGGAATTCAAGCTGCGCCGGGCGCGAATGCTTTGTTTGTGTGGCTATCTACTAGGTTAGAGGATTCGGCGAAATAACCGGCAAATTGGCATGAGAAATAAGTCGTGCGGAATGAGTTGGTTATGGAAAAAAGTGAAGCCCGGGGACTTGACAAGCGTGGGGCCGGAAGGCGGAGGACGCGGTTTTTGGGCGGCAGAGGGCTGGTTCGCCGGCCGCTCAGGGCATTGCAGGCTGAAGGGCGGGCACGAGCGGCTCGACGCGGACTTTAGCGATGCGGCGGGCGTCCATTTCGACGACGGTGAGGCGGCGGCCTTCGAAAATGACTGACTCGCCGAGCTCGGGAATATGGCCGAGGCGGACGAGAAGGAAGCCGGCCACGGTTTCAACGCCGCCTTCGCGCGGCAGGTCCCAATGCATCTGGGTTTCGAGATCGCGGAGGTTGACGCCGCCATCCAGGAGGAATGCGCCGGAGGCTGTGGCGAGGACAGGTTGCGCGGGGATGTCGAATTCGTCCTCGAATTCACCCGCGAGTTGCTCGATGGCGTCTTCGGCGGTCACGAGGCCGACGACGGAGCCGTACTCGTCAACAGCGACGGCGAGATGGCGGCGGCGCTGCTGGAAGTCGCGCAGAAGATCGAGGACGGATTTGGTTTCAGGGACGACAAGGACGTCGCGCATGATCTGGCCAAGGAGAAGATCGGCGAGGGGTGGGAGGGGGCGCGCGGGCGCGGAATCGGAGGGTTTGGGTGGCGCGGCGGAGGGTTCCGCGGAACGCGCCTGCGGACGAGTGCGGGCAAACATGAGGCGGGCGAGGTCGCGGGCATACACGACGCCGACGAGGTGCTCGGGTCCGCGGGATTCGTCGTAGACGGGGACGCGGGAGCGATAGTGGGCGACGATGCGCGCCTCGGCTTCGTCGATGGTCATGTTGGAGGGAAGAGAAAAGATCTTCTGGCGCGGGGTCATGATTTCGCGGACGGGAACGTCGTCGAGCTCGAGGGCGCGGTGAATAAGCAGCTCCTGAAAGGGCGGCAGAAGGCCCATGCGGCGGGCGGATGTGGCGATGAGCTTGAGCTCGTCTGCAGAGTGAACCTGGGCGCGCTCGGTGACGGGAACGTCGAAACCGCGGAGGACTGCGGCGGCGGAATTGCGAAGGAGGCGCACGGCGGGACGGGTGAGGGCCATGAAGGCCAACATGGGCGGCGCGACCGCGGCGGCCAGAGCTTCAGGACGGCGCAGGGCGAGCGACTTGGGCACGAGCTCGCCAACGACGACCTGAAAGTACGTGATGAAGGCGAAGCCGAGGGTGAGGGCGGCGATGTGCGCGTAGAGGCGGGCGTGAGGCAGCGCGCCGAGCCAGGGCAGCAGAATGGTGACGGCAAGGGGTTCGCCAAGCCAACCGAGAGCCAGCGAGCAGAGCGTGACGCCGAGCTGGACGGCAGGCAGGAGATCTTCGAGGCCATGCTGGAGACGGCGGATGGCGCGGGCGCCGGGGACTTGGGCAGTGAGAAGCTGCTCGACACGCGTGTCGCGAATGGAGACCAGGGCGAACTCGGTGGCCACAAAGAACGCGTTGCCCAGAATGAGCATAGCCACGGCAACGGATTTGAAGAACGTGAGGCCGCGCATCTGGGGGAGAGGATAGCAGGGTTCAGGGTTCAGGGTTCAGGGCTCAGGGCTCAGGGAACAGGGAACAGGGAACAGGAGCGCTTGGGCGGGGAACCGGGGTGGGGCGCGGTGCGTATGTTGCGTTTAGGCGAGGGAAACGAGGAGGACGATGAGAAATTTTCTATGTGCGGCGGTGTTGATGGGAGCGGCGACGATCGCGGCTGTTCCGGCGTGGGGCGCGGAGGCGACCTTTGAGCGCAACCTGACGGTGAATGGGCGCGTGGAGCTGACAGTGGCGACCGGATCGGGCTCGATTCACCTGACGGCAGGGCCAGCGGGGCGGGTGCACATCTTCGGGCGGGTGCGGTCGACCTGGGGCTGG
>JASHTU010000529.1 GCA_030040395.1 Acidobacteriaceae bacterium | reverse complement strand
ACGGTTTGCAAAAACAACGGCATCATGGCCGTGACGCCGTAGAGCACCACGCCGTAAAGGCCGGTGATGACCGTGCCTACGCAGAAGTTGCGGTCCAAGAGCACGCGCAATTGCACAATGGGGTCGCGGTTGCTGAGTTCGCGGGCCACAAAGCCCAGGAACGCGACGGTCGAGACGGCGGCGAGGCAGCGAATCCAGTCGGCTTCGAACCAATCGGCTTCCTGGCCCTTGTCGAGCACCAACTGCATTGAGCCCAGCCACAGGGCCATCAGGCCAAAGCCGAAATAGTCGATGGCGACGCGCGCGGCCCGGCGCAGATAGGGAGGGTCTTCGATATAGAGGTTGGCCATGAACAGCGCCATGAGGCCCACGGGCAGGTTGATATAGAAGATCCAGCGCCAGGAGTAGCTGTCGGTGATCCATCCGCCCAGGGTGGGGCCGATGACGGGCGCAACCACAATGCCCACGCCATAGGCGGCCATGGCCTTGCCGTGCTGCTCGGAAGGAAAGCTTTCGAGCAGGATCGACTGGGCGAGGGGCTGCATGCCGCCGCCGCCCACGCCCTGCAGCACGCGGGCCACGATGAGCATGGGCATGCCAATGGCCATGCCGCACAGGATGGACGCCGAGGTAAAGGCGAGGATGGAGATCATGAGCAGACGCTTGCGCCCGATGCGCCGCGCGATCCATCCCGATGTCGGGAGCATGATGGCGCTGGAGACCAGATAGCTGGTGAGCACCCAGGTGGATTCGTCCGTGGAGGCCGAAAGGCTGCCGGCAATGTGCGGCAGGGCGACGTTGGCGATGGAGGAGTCGAGGACCACCATGAAGGTGGCGAGCATTACGGAAATAGCGACCATCCACGGGTTCACCGACGGCCGCCATTCGGCAGCCGCGGGTTGCGTATGGTGCAGCACCGCAGTGGTTGTGCTCATCTTTCAACTCGCCAATTTGGAAACGGAGTCCATAAACGCGACCCTCGAGGGTCACGCTTGCAACTCAAAACTTGAGCAATTGCCGCAACGTAAAGACGCGGTGGAATACGGCTTGCCGCGAGCGCTTCCGTGGCGCGGGCGCCGACCGCTCACGACGATGACAACCGGCGTGATCAGTTTGGATCCTTTCTGACGCCGGTTTCCTTTGTATCCATCGCAAATTCAGTGCCGGCGGTGGTGTCCGGTTGGGTGCCGATTTGCGGCTCTTCCCCGCCCGGCAGCTCCACGGTTTCGATGGTGTCTTCAGCGAGCGCGTCATTGCCTGAAACCGCGGCCGCGATGCTACCCGTGGGCTCGGCCCTTGCGGCGGGCTGGTCTTCTTCACCGGCCAGCGTTGATATGGGTTTCGGCCTGGCGGGTTTAGCTTTCGCGACGGCGGGTTTCGAGGGTGGCTTCGGCGGCGCCACATTTTTCGCCGCGCGCGGCGGATTTGCGGGCGGCGGAACCGCGCCCAGAAAGGCCGACCAACGCAGTTCCGGCGGCTGCGGCGCCTTGCGAGCCGTGGCAATGAGCATGCCGGCCACCTGAGCCACAATCCACTCAAAGTGGGCCGCGCCCACCGAGTGCAGATCGGCGTCGGGCACGGGGTTCATGAAGTCGATGGCGTAGGGAACTCCGTTTTCTACGGCGAACTCGACGGTGTTGAGGTCGTAGCCGAGGGCACGGCAGAGGGTGAGGGCGCCCTGCTCGGTGCGCTGGAGCAGCTTTCTTGCCGCCGCGCCGCGGGGAGCGGCTTCGAGGTAGCGCTCGGGGTGAGGCCGGAGCGGATCGTAGGGCATGGTGCGGACTTTCTTCTGGCCCACGACGAAGCAGCGGTAATACTCAGTGAAATTGACCGCTTTCTGGTACATCATGCACAGGTCGCGGAAGCCATCGTAGGCGCGGAAGAATTCTTCGCGATTGCGCACCTGTTCCACGTCGCGCCAGCCGCCGCCGTCGATGGGTTTGAGGAAGCCATGCTCGCCGACATAGGCGAAGACGCCGTCCCAGTCGAGGGGAAACTCGAGATTGCGCATGGAGCGGGCGGTGGTTTCGCCGGGATGCTCCTTGTGCGGCAGGAACACGGTGGGCGGGGCAGCTACGCCAAGTCGGGCGGCCAGGGCGCAATTGAAAAACTTGTCATCAGCGGATTGCCAGAAGGGGTTGTTGACGACCACCGTGCCGTGGAGCGCGGCGTACTTCAAAAGAGCGCGGTAGAGGGGGATCTCGTGGGAGATGCAGTCAAGGATGACCGCGTAGCGAGGGATAGCCGCGTCGCGAGGGCTCCGGTCCAGGTGCACGGCGCCGGAAAGGACAAACTCGGCCCGGATGCCGTCGGCACGGCGCGCATTGATGCGTTCAGCCAGCGCGCCGGGAAAGCTGTTTTCGATGCCGAAGAGGATGCCGATGGTCTTCACACGCGCGAGCCTCCTCGACACAAGTGGTTCTCTGTCGCCGGCGGAGAAAAATTGCGCCCGGTGCACAAAGTCAGTGTACGTCAGGGGATGGTCAAAAAACGGCGCGCGGCCGGCGTATAGAACCGCCGCCGAAACGGTCTGCGCAGTGAGCGCCAGATCACATCTTTGGCGACGCGGGCGGAGTATATTCCTTGGTTGGGATTTTTGCGGGCAGCGAAGTGGCGCCGCGGGAGGATGAAGGTGAACTACCGGGCTTTGACGGTTTCAAGGGAGTTTGGAAGCGGCGGGGGACGGATTGCCAACACCGTTGCCGGATGGCTGGGCTGGAAGTTGATGGACAACGAGATCATCACCGCCATTGCACACGCGGCGCGGGTGGATTCGCGCGTGGTGCGCCACTACGACGAGCACGTAGACTCATGGCTGCGGCAGCTGAACGAGGAAGCCATCCGTGGCGTGGCCATGGCCGCCGGCCGGCCGCTGGAGGAGACGGATATTTTCGACGCCCGGGAGATGAACGAGCTGACGCACAGGATCATTCTGGAGGCTTACACCGGGGGCAGTTGCGTGATTGTGGGCCGCGGTGCGCAGTGCATTCTGGCGCACCGGCCGGATGTTTTCCACGTGTTTGTTTACGCGCCCCTCCGCGAGCGCATTCTGCGGCTGCGCAAGCGCCTGGAACCGGGCGCCAACGTGGAGCAGCGGCTGCGAAAGGTGGACGGAGAGCGCGCCAAGTACCTGCAGCAGCGCTTCAGAAAAAACTGGTGCAGCCCGCAGCTTTACGATTTGATGATCCGCTCCCATGAGGACGAGGACGCCACGGCGCGGGTGATTTATTACGCCATGACGGGGACGATGGAACCGGCGCAGAGGGCTCCCGGGCTTCCGGAGGGAGCCGCTGCGAGCGTGGCGACAAAAGGCTAGGGCGCGGCAGCGATTTTCTGCAATTGGCCTAAGTGGTTGAGGTCATGGCCGGCCATGGTTTCAACGATGGAGGCGAAGGTCAAGGCGCCACGCTCGGGATGCGTGGCGGGCCTAGCGGCGGCGGAGGGCAGAGCCGACCCTATCAGGCGCAGGTTCCATTGACGCAAGGCGGAGAAGACTGCAAGCGCCTGGGCGGCGGGGACGCCATTATACTGCGTCGCCCATCTTTCCTGGTCGAAGGGTTGAAGCGTGGGCGCGTCCTCGGCCATGATCTGGCGCAGGCGAAAGGCGAAGACCAACTCACAGTCGGCCAGATGGCAGGCGATCTTGGCCGGACTCCATTTGCCAGGCGCGGGCGGCGTGTCCGCGCGCTCGCCAAACGCGGCAAATGCGGAGGTAAGCGCTGCGGGCGTGGCGGCCAAGATGGATTCGACGGAGCGGCCGTCGAGAAACTTCTCATAGGGATTGGCTTGGCTCATCGCATTCTCCTCGAGATTGCGCCGGAAACGGCGTTGGCCGGCGCAGACTTCCGAGCGCTCCGACATTGCCAGTCTACGTGACCAATCGCGACGGCGCGAAGGTTTTTCCGGAAGCTTGGTCCGATAGCATTTCTGATGTTTGTCGGCGGGGCTTTGGCGACTGCGGAACTTCGCGCTACTTGCCGCCGGAATAGATTTCGAGGAGCGTGCGCGCGGCGCGGAACGCCGGGGTGCGCCCTTCGAGGACATCCTGCTCGAGAGTCGTCAGGCGGCTGCGCACGCTGGGGTGCGCGGCGAAGCGCCGCCGCAACTCCTGCTCGACGAGCTCGTGCATCCAGCGGCGGGCCTGCTCGCGGCGGGCAAGGCTCCGCCAGCCATTGGCGGCGGTGAGGGCGGCATGTTCCTGGATGCAAGTCCACAGTTCGGGAACGCCGGCGCCGGTGAGCGCGGAACAGGCGAGGGCGCGAGGCGTCCAGCCGGATTGAGAACGCGGAAAGAAGCGCAGCGCGTTTTCGGCGTCGGCGCGGGCGCGCTCGGCGGCGACAAGATTGGGGTCGTCGGCCTTGTTGATGGTCACCAGATCGGCTAGCTCCATAGCGCCGCGCTTGATGCCTTGCAACTCATCGCCGACTCCAGCGAGGGCGACGAGCAGAAAAAAATCCACCATGTCGCGCACCGCAGTTTCTGCCTGGCCCACGCCCACGGTTTCGACAAAGATGTTGCGGTAGCCGGCGGCTTCACAGAGGAGGATGGCTTCGCGGGTGTGCTGGGCTACCCCGCCGAAGGCGTCGCGCGCGGGCGAAGGCCGGATGAAGGCGCGTTCGTTTTGCGAGAGCAGGTTCATGCGCGTCTTGTCGCCGAGAATGCTGCCGCCGGAGAGCTGGCTGCTGGGATCGATGGCGAGCACCGCGAGGTTCTGGCCGGGCTGAGCGATCAGCCACCGGCCCAGCGCCTCGATGAGGCTGCTCTTGCCCGCGCCGGGAACTCCGGTGACGCCTATGCGGAGGGCTTGGCCGCTATGCGGCAGGCAATCTTCGACGATTTGTTCGGCCAATTCGCGATCGCGCGGGCGGGAGCTCTCGATGAGAGTGATGGCGCGGGCCAGAACTCTGCGATCGCCGTCGAGGATGCCACGCAGATAATCGTCGCGCGAGAGCCGCCCGGGACGTTGAGTTTCGGAAGCAGCGGATGCGGCGCTGGGGTGAGGCGCGGTTTGGGTCGCAACGGTCAATCAGTTTCGCCCTCCCACCATGCCGGCGCAAAGGAGGCCGAGAATCTGTTGCGCGGCCACGGGAACGATCGTGCCGGGACCAAAGATGGCGGCGACTCCTGCTTGGCGGAGAAACGCGTAGTCCTGGGGCGGGATGACGCCACCCACGATAACGAGAATTTCGCTACGGCCTTGCTTGCGCAATTCTTCGATGAGCTGGGGGACCAGCGTCTTGTGGGCGGCGGCCAGGGACGAGACGCCCACGGCGTGGACATCGCTCTCGACGGCGAATCGCGCCACTTCATGCGGGGTCTGGAAGAGCGGGCCGATATCCACGTCGAAGCCGATGTCGGCAAACCCCGTGGCGATGACCTTGGCGCCGCGGTCATGACCGTCCTGGCCCATTTTGGCGATGAGGACGCGGGGGCGGCGGCCCTCGATTTCTTCGAACTCCCCCACCATGCGCCGCGCCTCTTTGAACTCTTCCGCGCCGGCGCTCTCCGCGGAGTAGACGCCCGAGGCGGCGCACGACGTGGCCTCGTAGCGACCCCACACGTTTTCAAGCGCCAAAGAAATCTCGCCCAGCGTGGCGCGTTTGCGCGCTGCATCCGCGGCGCAGTCGAGCAAGTTGCCCTGGCCGGATGCGGCCGAGCGCTCGAGTTCGATGAGCGAGGCGCGGACAGCGGCCACGTCGCGTTGGCGGCGCAGTTGTTCGAGCCGCTCGATTTGAGCTTTGCGCACTGCCCGGTTGTCAATATCGAGGGTCGGAATTTCTGGCTCCTCGGGCGCGATATAGGCGTTGACGCCCACAATCACGTCGCGTCCCGTGTCGATGCGCGCCTGGCGGCGCGCGGCGGCCTCTTCAATGCGCATCTTGGGCATACCGGTTTCAATGGCCCGCGCCATGCCGCCCAGGGCTTCGATCTCCTCGATGTGCGCCCAGGCCGCATGCATCAACTCGTGGGTCAGACGCTCGACGTAATACGAACCGGCCCAGGGATCGATGACGCGGGTGACGCCGGTCTCCTGTTCGAGATAAATCTGGGTGTCGCGGGCGATGCGCGCGGAGAAATCCGTGGGCAGCGAAAGC
>JASHTU010000528.1 GCA_030040395.1 Acidobacteriaceae bacterium | reverse complement strand
GTGAATTCGTCGGCCACAATGGCCCTCCAGCCGGAGGTGCCGAATTTGATGGTTGCGCTCATCTCGTTCTCCGTCGATAAGGCACTGGTCGTGGTTGAAACAAACCGCAAGATTCCATACTGCAACACGCGGGCGGGATGGGCAAGCGTAGCTATTGCTTGTTCACATCCACGTAATACAAATCCGTCGCCACCTGGAATTGATCTTTGCTGAGCGGCGTCTGCATCCACTGCCATTGCGTGGTCGGATGGATGATCTGCCAATCATCCGGCGAGCCTACACGCACCGGCATAGCGAAGTTGTCTTCATCGGCGTCCCACTTGTACATCACCATGCCCGGGGCCTCGCCAAACAGCAGTTCGAGGCGCGGAATGCGCGCATGGCGCAGATACTGATCGAAGATCGGCGTCAGGTTCATGCCGGTTTGCCGGTTGAACCACGTAACCACGTCTTCGGTGAGAATGTTGCGGTATTGGAATTGCTGGTAGAAGTCGTACATCAGCTCGAACCACTCGGCGTCGTTGTCGATGACGCTGCGCAGGGTGTTAAGCATCAGCGCGCCTTTGAAGTATTGGTCTTCCGTGGGGTCGGCGTTCACGCCGCGCTCGGCGAGGATGGGACGCAGGTTGTAGATTTTGGGTTTGAGCGCGTTCAGGTAGCGGAGCGCGTCGGCCTTGCCCCAGCGGTATTCGACGTAGAGGCTTTCGAGATACGTGGCCCATCCCTCGTGAATCCACATGTCCGAGGGGTCGGCCGCGGTGATGCTGTTGCCGAACCACTCGTGCGCGCTCTCGTGAGTGATGATGAAGTCGAAGCGCGTGCTGATGCCGATGCCGGTCCAGTCGCGGCCCAGGTAGCCGTTTTCAAATAAATTGCCGTAGGCAACAGCGCTTTGGTGCTCCATGCCGGCATAGGGAACCTCGATGAGCTTGTAGCCATCGCGCGCAAAGGGATAGGGCCCGAAGTAATGCTGATAGGCCTCGAGCATTCCCTTCACCTGCGCGAACTGGCGCCCGGCCCTTTCAAGGTCGGCGGGCAGCACGTAGTAATCGAGAGATAAGTCGCCGAGATGATCGCCGAAGTGTACGTAGTCGCCGATGTTCAACGCGACATCGTAGTTATTGATCGGGTAACTCACATGCCAGTCCCAGCGCGTGTAACCGTCGCCGAGATCGGTCTTGCCCATGAACTTGCCGTTCGAAACATCCACCAGGCCGTTGGGGATGGCGACGCTGATGTCCATATCCTGGACTTCGTCGCGCCACTGGTCCTTGTCGGGCCACCACATGCTCGCGCCCGTGCCTTCGCAGGCGGTGTTGATCCATACGTGGCCCGCGGGATCGTGGCGGAAGGCGAAGCCGCCGAAGCGCCCGGTTTCGACGGGATGGCCGGAGTAATAAAAATCGATCGCGTACACCTGGCCCTCATGCAACATCTCGGGAAAATCGATGAAGACCGCGCCCGAGTCGCGCGTGTACTTGAGGGGCGTCACGCCGAAGAGGATTTTGCCGATGTCGAGCGTGTCGGCGAGGTCGATCTGGATGCGGTCGCCGTCCTGCAACATGCGGAAGCGGATGGTGTTCTTGCCGCTGATGAACTGTTTTTCCGGGTCGACGCGAAGGTCCAGGTGGTAATAAAGCAGGTCATTGTTGGAGCGAAAAGGGCCGTAGGCGCCGCGCAGCATGTCGTAGCGGGTGGGTATGGGAGCGGCGACGTCGTTCGGCGCGGGCGGCCGCTTGGGCGGCGCAGGCTCAGTGGCTGTCTTGGCGGGGGCCTGCTGCGCGCCACGGGCCAAGGCCGGCCCCGCAAACCCCGCGCTCAAAACAAGAAGATTGAATGCCAGCAATCGCCTAGGAAACCGCATGGCCCATCGTACTGCGGCGGCCCGCCGCTCCTCAAAGACAGGCCCTGGCGCCGATTTGCGTGGCCCCAAGGCAAGCATCCGCCCGAACCGCCTGCCTGCGTGAAGAGCGCTGCCCGCCCGCGGAATGGGACGCTGCAACGGTAATGGCGAGCAGCCTCGCGGTCTCGGTTTAAGCGTAGACTGGCGCCAATGGGTTCTCAATCCGGAAGGCTCTTATGTCCGAAGTCAATCCGCAAGCACGCATCGTTTTCACCACTGTCGCCAGCCGCGAAGAAGCCGCGCGCATAGGCCGCACGCTCGTCGAGGAACGGCTGGCCGCCTGCGCCACCGTGCTCCCAGGCGTCGAGTCCATCTATCATTGGCAGGGTCAGGTCGAGTCCTCCGCGGAAACCCTCCTGTTACTCAAAACCGGTCCCCATCAAGTGCCTGCCCTTGAGGAGCGTCTTCACGCCTTGCACAGCTACGAGGTTCCGGAGTTCCTGGTTCTCGACGTTGAGTTCGGCAGCCGCCGCTACCTGGACTGGCTCGAAGCCAGTCTGCGGGGGGCGTGATGGCCGGCGCCGCACGCCGCTCTGGTATTCTTGGGTGGTTCGCCCCTATGCGTTGGCTCATGATCGGCCTTTTTGTCTCCCTCGGAGCG
>JASHTU010000527.1 GCA_030040395.1 Acidobacteriaceae bacterium | reverse complement strand
CCGGCCACGTTTCCGTGTCCGAAAATGCCCAACATTCCGGCAAAAAACTTGTGCTCGCGCCCGTCGCGCTCCACGTACTGATTCTTCAGAAAGCTCACCAGGGCCTGCGCCATCGTCATGCGGCATGTTTTCACTGGACGTCTCCTCTCGAGGTAATCTCCGCGCCATCAGCAGTCTCGGACTGTTGTCCCGCCATGCGCCCTTCATCCACTCCAGGCTCGGATCGCCCGAGGCGGCAAGCGACCGCGTCGAACCGGCCAGCGCGTTCAGGTAAAACACGATAGCGGTGCGCGGCGGCCACGGGTGATACCCCTCCTTCACCTGCACCGGTTCCCCATCGCGCCCCCCCCGAATCGCCCTCAGTCTTCACCACCCCGCACCCTCAAGTCAACGCACTCCGCCAGCCCCCACCCTCCGGACGCGCTCAAACGCGCCTTTCGGCAATCGTCCCAGAGCCCTGCCCGACGAACGAAGACCTGCATCAACCATGTTTGATCGGCGCCGACATGGCATTCGTACGCGACCGGCCGGGCACACGGTTGACGGCGGGCAGAAATTGTAGATAGGTTACTTTGCGTTTATGGCGTGGGCAACCGGGGCGAGTTCAGCCGGGCGCTGTTGGTGAGGCGAACTTATATAGATCGCGGACCTGGTCCAAACTGATCTCCTGATAAGACCCGAGCGACATCAAGATGGCCACGCCGTTATACCGGTATCGCCAGCGCCACAGCTTGCTGCGTCGGATAAATGCAAGCACAGACCTCCGCCGTCAGAGAGCTTGTACGACTGGTCATTTTGCTTTGGAAATCTTTATGCAGGTGAGTTTTTGTCGAGCTATAGAGAGCCGTTCTCCCACCGGAACGGCGTTGCTTTTGCGCGAAGGGCAGTCGGTGGATGTTGATCATCGCTTTCATGCTTCTTAGCACATCTCGACTGCACACTCCGAGGGGCACGGAAATTGCTTGCTAATTCGCAGATGCCCGCCATATATTAATCGAGATTGCAGGGGATAAATTAGTTCGAATCGGAACATTGCCGCTCGGCGTAACTCCACGCGACCAACAGCGTCGCACCATTTCGCAATTGTAGAAATGAGGAATTGCAGGGGGTAACGATCGACGATAACAGCGGCGTTTCACCGGTCCGAGAAATTGATGCATTGGCAAGCTGGTTTGTTGAAGTAGTTTTTGCTCAGATCATGACTTGTCGCTGTGGTCAAGACTCGGCTCTTGGGAGAACAGGCGGCGCAAGATCCGACGGCCGCGCAGGACGCACGCCAAGATTGATCGACGCACTGTTGGAGAACGAATGCAAAGGACGCCCAGATGAAAGCTCTCGTTAAATATGCAAGCGGTGACGGAAATGTAGATATTCGCGAAGTTGAGGAGCCGAGATGCGGCGATTCACAGGTAAAGCTTGAGATTGCATTTTGCGGGATATGTGGGACAGATCTCCACGTTCTTCACGACACCTTTCGCAATTACCCACCGGTAATCCTGGGGCATGAGTTCGCTGGAACCGTCGTGGAAGTTGGCCGCAATGTGAATGGGGCCGCCACTCTAGGCGAACGAGTGGCAGGTTTGGGCGCAACTGCCGTCACATGCGGAACCTGTCATTACTGTCGCACAGGGTATTTCATTTTTTGTCCGCATCGCCGGGGCATGGGTCACGGCGCAGATGGCGCATTCACGCGTTACGTTGTGATGCGTGCTGATCAGTTATATCGGATTCCCGACCATCTTACTTTAGAGGAAGCCGCAATGAGCGAGCCATTGGCCGCCGTTGTACAGGCTGTTACTGAAGTTTCCCGCGTTCGGATCGGTGATACAGTCTTGGTTTCGGGTCCAGGACCGATGGGTTTGTTATGTCTGAAACTGCTGGTGGCGGAAGGAGTAAGAACAATCGTTGCCGGCGCGGCCGGGGACAGCCATCGCTTAAACGCTGCGCTCCAGTTTGGCGCTGCGGCGGTGGTAAACGTTGGCGAGCAGAACCTTCGAGAGGCAGTTAGAGAACTCACTGGAGGGGCCTATGTCGACGTCGCATTCGAATGCGCCGGCCATCCCGATTCAGTACGCGGATGCATAAGTTCGCTCCGACCCATGGGGCAGTACATGCAAGTGGCGATCTGTGGACAAGATATTCAGTTTCCTATCGACGAAATTTTCTACAAACAATTGACCATGTGCGGCTCCGTTTGCTATACGGCCCGCACGTGGGAGCGGATGATGAAGATTTACTCAGAAGGCCGGCTTCGGCTTGCGGATCTGATCTCCGACAAGCTTCCCTTGTCTGAGTGGCGCGAGGCGTTTGAGTTGTGCCGTAATAGAAAGGCGCTCAAAGTTCTGATGTATCCGGAGATTTGAATCAATTAGAAATCCGGGCCTGAGTTGGTTGCCGTAACCCGCATAGCAGCTCAGTAGGCATCGTGGAGTCGTTAGCACTTCTCGAGTGAAATCCTGCACAAACCGGGCAGCAGATGGTTGAATGTACGCCTGCTGACGCCTTGCCTGCTTCTTGATTGTTCAGGAGGAGCTTCCATTTAGGGAGTTTGCGTCACGTGTGAGTTCAATCTGTTATTTCGGGATTTCAGATTCTTCCCTTGTGAGTTTAATGCGCGCAGAGTCCCCCGGTTATTCTTGCGCGCGCTTCATCCGCGCCGATGCTGTTGCCCGCGGCGCGAACCATCGCTCGTTACTGGCGGTCAGACATTCTCAACGGCCGAACTTTTGCCGTCCGCCCATGCCCATGCCGCTGAGGCCGCCGCGCATCATTTGTTTGGCCAGGCCGCCGCGGCCCATTTGCTTGAAGATCTTGCTCATCTGCGCGTACTGGCGGAGGAGCTGGTTTACGTCCTGGACCGTTGTGCCGCTACCGACGGCAATGCGCTTGCGCCGCGAGCCGGAAATGATTTCGTGATTGCGGCGCTCTTTGGGGGTCATGGAATTGATGATGGCTTCAAGGCGCGTGAACTGCTTTTCGTCGATCTGCTGGCGGGCCTGCTGGAGGCCGGCGAAAGGTCCGACGGAGGGCAGCATCTTCAGGATCGATTCCATAGAGCCCAGTTTTTTGATCTGCTTCAACTGGTCGCGGAAATCTTCGAGCGTGAAGGCGTCGCCAAGCAGAGCTTTCTTGGCCAGTTCCTCGCTCTTCTTGCGATCAAGCTTCTCCTCGGCCTTTTCGATGAGGGAGAGCATGTCGCCCATGCCCAGGATGCGGCCGACGATGCGGTCGGGATGAAAGGGCTCGAAGGCGTCGGGCTTTTCGCCCACGCCGATGAACTTGATGGGCTGGCCAGTGACGTGGCGGATGGAGAGCGCCGCGCCGCCGCGGGCGTCTCCGTCCATCTTGGTGAGCACCACGCCGGTCAGGCCAAGGCGGGTGTGAAATTCCTGCGCGGAGTTGACGGCGTCCTGGCCGGTCATGGCGTCGGCGACGAAGAGAATCTCCTGGGGGTTGAGCAGCTTTTTGAGTTGCTCCATCTCCTTCATCAGGTCTTCGTCCACGTGCAGACGGCCGGCGGTATCGACGATGAGCGTGTCGTAACCAAAGTTGCGAGCCTCGCGGCGGGCTTCGGCGGCAAGGCGCTCGACCAGCGCGGGACCGGCGGGTTCGCCCTTGAGATCGCCTTCATAAATTTTCGATTCAACTTGCTTTGCGACCACCTTGAGCTGCTCGCGGGCGGCAGGGCGGTAGACATCGACCGAAACCAGAATGGGGCGATGGCCGCCCTTCTTGAGCCAGGCGGCGAGCTTGCCGGAAGTGGTAGTCTTGCCGGAGCCTTGCAGGCCGGCCATGAGGATGACGGTGGGCGGCTGCGAGGCGAACTTGAAGCGCGCGGTGTCTTTGCCGAGGAGGGCGATGAGCTCGTCGCGCACGATTTTGATGACCTGCTCTGAGGGCGAGAGCGCGGTGAGCACTTCGGTTCCCAAAGCTTTAGCGCGGATGTGCTCCACGAGCTCGCGGACCACGTTCAGGTTAACGTCGGCTTCGAGCAGGGCTACGCGAATGGCGCGCAGGGCTTCGGCAATGTTTTCTTCAGTAAGCGTGCCTTCGCCGCGGAGGGTCTTGAAGACGCGCTGGAGTTTGTCGGTGAGGCTCTCAAACATAGGTCAAGTTCAAGTGTATCGAAAGTCGAGTGAACGTGGAGCTGGCGCGCTTCGCCCTTAGAGCGGAAGACCTCTTCAGAAGAAGGGGAAAAGATCAGTCCCGCACGGTGAAGAGCCGAAATTCGAAAAGGCGCGCTCACTCCATGGGCGCGATCAGGTACTGCTCCAGCTTGCCGTCGGGATAGGTGTAGGTGGTGAGTTCGAGACGGCGATTGGGATAGGTGATAGTGAAGGAACGAAAGGTCATGCCGCCGCGCAGTTCTTCGCCGGTTTGCCGCAAGCTGAGCGGTTCGCCGAGCGGCGCCAGGCTGAACTGATAATCCGCAATAGCCTGAGGCGTGAAGTAGTCGTTCAGGTTGGGCGCGAGCAAGGAACGGTCGATGCGTCCCTGCTGCAGGCCACGATAGATTTCGAGCGCCTGCTGCTCGGCCGGAGCGAGCGGGTAGCCGGCGACGAGCGGTGCGGCCAATCGTGCGATGTCGCCCGCGGCGCCGACTGCGTCCTGGTTGGTGGTGACGGCGACGGCGGCGCCCGAGTCGATGAGGATCTCATTGTCGGAGACGAAGCCCGAGACTTCGCCCGAGTGCTCGATAGATAGATGGCCGTCACGCTGGCGCACCTCGACGCCGAGTCCGTACTGCGCGCCTTTGCCGTCTTTAAGCTTGACCTCGGTGAACATTTCTTTGTAGCTCTCGGGCGCGAGCAGCGAACCGGCGATGAGGCTCTGGTCCCAGAGGGCGAGATCGTGGGGCGTCATGGCCAGCTCGCCGGCCGCGAACATCCAGCCGCGGCCCTCCTTGGGCGCCGGGCGCAGCGGACCCAACGCCTGCCGATAATAGCCCGTCGGGTCGGCCATGGTGAGCTGGTCCGCATCCGAGTTCCAGACAGACTTCATGGCCAGCGGTCTGAAGATATGCTCGGTAAGGAATTGAAAGAGGGACTCGCCGGTGATTTTTTCAACAACGGCGCCGGCGATAACGTAATTGGTATTTGAGTATTGCCATTGGGCGCCGGGATCGAAGTCGAGCGGCTTTTTACCCCAGACATCGAGGATGTGCTGGGACGTGATGGGCTGGAGCATGGGCGTCATTACATAATCCTCGGGCCAATAATCCTGGTAGCCGGAGGTGTGGGACAGGATTTCGCGAATGGTGACCTCATTACCGCGGGTGAGGCCGGAAACGTATTTGCCGACCGGATCGTCGAGTGAGAGCTTGCCCTGCTGTTGGAGCATCAGGATCGCCGCCGCGGTGAATTGCTTGGAGATGGAGCCGATGGAGTAGCGCATCTGGGGCGTTGCGGGCATGGCGGGAGCCGCGCCGGCCGCCAAGCGCGCCTCTCCGTAAGCCTGGGTGTAGACAAGCTGCCCGTGCTGAACGACGGCGATGGAGGCGGAGGGAACGCCAGTTTGCTCGAGTATTTGCGTGGCGATGCGGTCAATGCGATCGCGCAGGCTGGGCGCGATGGTATCCACGCTTTGAGCGGGAGCGATGGCGGCGGATAGGAGAACAATAGAAAGCAATATGCAGCGAAAGAGCTTCTCAGGCCGACTCATCGAATGTTTTGCTCCTTGCCGGCGTCGATGCAAGCCGCTTGATCTGCGGCGCACAGGGCCTTGGCAACGCGTTACGGCTCTGTACCCCAGCATGCGCCGGTTCACGCGTCCAGCGGAACCCGGGTGGGATGCATGGCAGAAAGCGCGGATTGCTTCCTTGATGTTTTCCTGATCCGATTCTAAGGGGTCCGGCGGGAATGAAGTTCAGCCCGATGACGCCGCGATTTGGCATGCGCAGGTGGCGTTGAATGAACAAGTGCGGCTGGCGGCGACAGGTCGTAACATTTATAAGGTTACTGATTTCCACAATTATCTGTATTCTCTAGTGTCCAGATTGCTTCGAGCGCTTTCGGCTAACAACCATCTAGATGCTTAATAATGTTAAATTTATACGAATATTACCAAAGTTACCTCGCGCTCGCGCGCGGATGCATTAATATTCTTCCGAACGATTCCGATAAGCAGATTGCAACACTTTGCAAAATCCGTTGCCTGAACACTTGTTGAGGTACGGGAGATGCTTCAAAAGCGTGTCCATGTTTTTCCGGGCCGCGAAGTTAAAATTTGTAACGCAGATTCATTTGAGGATCCCGCTCGAGAGAAGGAACGCCGGGCGCGTCTTTCGATCCATTTCACGATGATTCGCCGCAGGTGCGCTGCTTTAATCGTGATGGGGTGGTTCTGCGGCCTAGCTGTAATTCTCTCAGGTTGCGGTGGAGCTGGATTCAAGGTGAATTCAGCCAGCGTAGCCACGGGGAGGACGCTTGAAGTGTCTCCCAGCTCCGTGGACTTCGGCAACGTAAATGAGGGCCAAGCGGCGAGCGCGAAGATCTCTCTGCTGAACAGCGGATCCGCTGCAATCCAGATTTCTCAACTCACGGTTAGCGGGCAATTCTTTTCTATTGCCGGCCAGACGAACTTGCCGGTAACGATAGCCGCAGGCGGCAACTATAGTTTCACTGTGCAGTTCAATCCCACTGCCGCCGGAAGCATGGCCGGTCAACTGACAATTACCAGCAACTCCTCGAACAATCCCACCGTGATTGACCTGAGCGGTTCGGGCGTGCCGGAGGGATCGATGTCACCGACGACCGGTCCGACGCTGAGCGGATTGTCGTGCGCCAAAGGGTCGATGACGGGCGCGGGGAGCGACGCATGCACGGTGACCCTGGCGGCGGCGGGCGCGGGCGGACTGACGGTGAGCCTGGCCAGCAACAATACCGCGGTCACCGTGCCGGCCTCGGTCACTGTGCCGGCCGGCTCGACCAGCGTCGCGTTCACGGCCACGGTGGCGGCGGTGACTTCGGCCGAGACCGCGACCCTGATGGCGAGCGCGGGCGGCGGGACCGAGACCTTTGCGCTGCAATTGAGCGCCATGGTCCCGACGCTCAGCCTGAGCGCGTCCAGCCTGACCTTCGGCGATGTGACCTTGAACTCGTCGGCGACGCAATCGGTGACGCTGACCTCGTCGGGCACGGCCTCTGTGACCGTCAGCGCAGCGACCGTCACCGGAACTGGCTTCTCGGTGTCGGGAGCGACCTTCCCGCTGACCCTGAACCCCGGCCAGACGGCGACGTTGAGCGTAAAGTTCGATCCGGCGGCGGCCGGCGCAGCGACCGGAACGATCACCTTGACCAGCAACGCCGCAGGCGGGGGAACAGCAACTATCGGCCTGAGCGGCACGGGAGAAGCGGCGCCCGGGACGCTGAGCGGACTGTCGTGCACGAAAGGGTCGATAACGGGTGCGGGGAGCGATGCGTGCACGGTGACGCTGACCGCGGCGGCGGGCGCGGGCGGACTAGCGGTAAGCCTGGCCAGCAACAATGCCGCCGTCACTGTGCCGGCCTCAGTGATTGTGCCGGCCGGCTCGACCAACGTCGCGTTCACAGCCACGGTGGCGGCGGTGACTTCCGCCGAGACCGCGACCCTGACGGCGAGCGCGGGCGGCGGGACCGAGACCTTTGCGCTGCAATTGAGCGCCGTCGCGCCGACGCTCAGCCTGAGCGCGTCCAGCCTGAGTTTCGGCGACGTGGTGGTGAACACGCCGGCAACGCAATCGGTGACGTTGACCTCGTCGGGCACGGCCTCTGTGACCGTCAGCGCAGCGACCGTCACCGGGACTGGCTTCTCGATGTCGGGGGCGAGCTTCCCGCTCACCTTGAATCTCAACCAGAATGCGACGTTGGAGATCGAGTTCGATCCTACTACCGCGGGCGCGGCCTCCGGTCAATTGACCATTATCAGCGACTCCTTAACCAACCCAATAGCCGTGGTTAGTCTCAGCGGCACAGGTGAAGCCGCATCGTACGAAGTCCAACTGACCTGGAACGCGCCGACCAACTCTTCCGACCCGGTAGTCGGCTATGAGATCTATCGGGCAAACAGCGGAAATTCATCGTACCAACTGCTGAATTCCGCGGTCGATGTTTTGACTGCTTACACCGACAGCACCGTGGTGAGCGGCGCCTCCTACACATACTACGTAGAGAGCGTCGACGCTTCGGGAAATGCGAGCGCGCCTTCTAACACGTACACGGTAAATATCCCCTGATTCGGCCTTCGACGCAGGAGGGCGCAGCGCAGGCTGGTGAACCGATTAGCGCCGACCACGCGGCTGCTGCCTTCCGGCCATCCTCACATGGAGAAAGCGCCGCAGAGTTCGCAGGATGGATCATCGGCGTAACGGGGAATTATGCCTGCAGTTTGCGAGAAATATCGTTCTAACTTCGATCTTATGGCTTGACGAGTTGAAATATCGCCGCAATCCTGTCCGGAACTTACTGCGGCCTTCGTTCCTGTTATTCAACTCGCTTTGATAGACAGCCGTAAAGGCGGAGTGCGAGTTCTTGGCGGGTAAGTGGGCAGCATCATTCGAGATGCCTTAAAGGGGAATGCAAAAATGGAGCTCTTTTCGAATGGCTCGAGGAAGGAAATAAATACATCCCAGATGAAAAAAATACACGCCTTGATGCACGACTAACTCCGTCGCGCAACTCTTGAATTCGCCTATAAGGCAAACATTCCATGAAGGCTTATCCACCGATACCGGCCGGAATCTTAGAGCGGCACAAGGATTGCAGGGCAAAGTTACAAATCATGCTAAAGGGCCAAATGGAAGGCTGCGAATACGGCAGACTTCCGGAGTGTAACTTAGCGGAGTATCAAGAAGGCAATGACTAATTACAAGCGGACATTGGGCTCATTTCGAGCTATTCAGGGCGTTTTTGCAAGAAACGGAACCTCACCACCTTCACCAAAAATGTCTTCGTTTGCGAAAAGTCAGTTTTCGCATTTCTGAGAGTTTCATCAAACCTGAACCGCGAACCTAACGCAGCCGATGCGTCGTGGGGGTTTTTCGCCTCGATTCGACTTCGAACGCGTGGCTGAGCTCGATTCTTTTTTGTTCCATTGTTGGGGCGTCGGCTCGCCAGTCATGGTGTCCTGCTGTCTCATCCTTTCCCGGTTGATGATCTGTTGCTGCAAACCACCGGATGGAGGACTGTGCACGTGCCACCTAGCGCCACTACTTATGACGCTGTGTCTGCCAATCAAATAACCGGCTTGATTGCCTTCCTCTCAATGCATGAGTCTGCTTCGCACCGAGCTTTCCAACGGAAAGCCGAGCACTCCTATCGCGTTGACGAACGGAAAAACCCGGATGTAACTGCCACCGCGCGTGACAAAGATGAGGTCATTTCGCATGATGGCGGTAACGGGCGGGAGGGGGTTCGCCAATTAATTGTCTTACGAGAATCCAGAGATTTTTCTGCAGAGATAGTTTCCAACAGAAACGGTGAGGCGGCATTGCGGCAAGTCGATCTGACCGGGGATGCGCCGAGGCGTTCCCTTCGTTTGGAAGGCG
>JASHTU010000526.1 GCA_030040395.1 Acidobacteriaceae bacterium | reverse complement strand
GTAGTCGCGCCAAGCCTGCTCCTGGGGAGAATAGTCCGTGCCGACGCCGCCGACGACGAGGGGGGAGTGAACGGTGAGGGCGATGGAGCGTACGGCCTGCTGGAAGCGCGGATCGCCTTGAATGAAGGGCGCAGGCGACTCCGGCCAGACGACGAGATCGGGATGGGTGGATTGGGGCGGGCAGCTGGTTTCGCTGGTGGGCGCGCCGGTTTGCGGGATGCCGGCGATGTAGGTTGTGCACTGCTCCTGGCCGAGACGCGTGAATTGGGCGATGTGCTGGTTCCAGGAGGCGCCGAACCAGTTGTTGGCCGCCCCGACGTCGAGATTGGGCTGGATGAGGACGGCGGTGGCCACGGGCGCGGGCTGGGGAGGAGGGACAAAAACTCCCGAAAAGCCGATGATGAGCAGAAACGCGCCGCAGAGGGTCCAGGCCATGCGGCCCGAGAGCCTGGTTTTGGCGTTGGGGGCCAGCGCGCCACCGGCGAGGAGGGCGTTGACGGCGACGAGGACAAAGGTGACGCCGTAGACGCCGGTCCAGGGCGCGAGCTGGTTGATGAGGGCGTTATCGACTTGCGAATAGCCGAGTTGATCCCAGGGAACCGAAGTAATGCGGGCGGCGGCGAGATCAAGGGCGGTCCAGAGGACGGGCGCGAAGGCGAGAGCGAGGCGCATGGAACCGGTGGAGCGGCGGATGAAGTGGACGCCGAGGCCGAATAGGCCGAAGTAGAGGCCGAGAACCAGGCTGAAGCCGATGAGGAGCAGCGCCGAGACTAGGGGTGGAAGGCCGCCGTAGATCAGCATGGTGTCGTAAATCCAGTAGCAGTTGCCGGCATACCAAAGGACGCCGCAAACGTAGGCGAGGAGAAAGGCGCCGCGCAGAGGGTGAGACCGGCGAGCGTTTTGAGGCGAGAGAACGGCCCACAGAAGCGGGACCAGGGCAAACCAGGCGAAGATGCTGCGCCATGGAGGAAGCGGCCCGGCCAGTGGAAACGGCAGCTCGAGCAAGGCGGCGGAGAGAAGGGCCGCGGTCCACAGCGTCCAGTCCACTGACTTCGCAGTCCAGGCTCCTGACTTGGCAGTCCAGGCCCCTGACTTCCCGGTTGACGGCTGCATACAGGGTGGAGTGTACCGCACCGGGCGCGGGGAGCGGGGACGCGAGCCGAGCCCGTACGCGTTGCACATGGCGTGTCGCGGGGAGTTGGGAACCACGCTACAATCGAACCCATGCGACTGGCTGTCTTCTTCATGCGATTGATCGAGGCGATGTTCTTTGTCGGTCTGGTGGGATCGGCGGTGGTGGTGGTGATCAGTTTTGTTGAAGACACCAAAGAACTCTTCGGCAAGGACTAACAACGGGACCCGGAGGGTTCCACGCCGTGCCCTTTCAAAACCAGACTTTCACTATAGGCTGCTAAGGCATTTCTGCTTGGAATGGGGAACGGGCTTCGCGGCGACGCACAGGTCGTTTGACACTGGTTTCACTGCGAAATAGACTCAGCGCAGGGCGTGCGACGAATATGCGCCCACGAGTGTAGTCCGCCGGCTGCCGCGCCGGCATTCTTGCGATGGCCTCTACCCGCACGACCGTAGCCTCGCCGCCCAACCGAGTACGGCTGATCGTGGCATCGTCCGTGATGCTCACGTTCATCTCCTTTTGGCGGGCGGCGGCAGTCGTTCTCAACGACTTGGGGTCTTCGGCGTTTTACGCTGGCGGCATCGCCGAGCAGGCCATCGGAGCGTCCGCCCCGTGGTTCATCCTGGCCATCATGCTATTCAGCTTCGCCGTGCGCGCGGTGTACGTCGAGAGCTGTTCGATGTTTACGCGCGGCGGCGTGTACCGTGTGGTGAAGGAGGCCTTGGGCGGAACCTTCGCCAAAGTCAGCGTCTCGGCGCTGATGTTCGACTATATCCTCACCGGTCCGATCTCCGGCGTTTCGGCAGGGCAGTATATTACCGGCCTGCTCAACGAGCTGATGGTGACGGCGAACCAGCATCAACTGCTTCCCGCCGGTTTGGTGAGTGGGGGCCACGCCTTCCAGTTCGACGTGAACTACACTTCGGCGCTGTTCGCGGCAGTGGTAACTATTTACTACTGGTGGGAAAACATTAAAGGGATCGAAGAGTCCAGCGACAAGGCCCTGCGCGTCATGGAGGTGACCACGGTGATGGTGGTCATCCTGTTCGTGTGGGGCGCGTACTCGATCTACATGCGGGGCGTTCACTTGCCGCCCGCCCCGACGCCGGCGAACCTGCACTTCAGCGGCGATGCGCTTGGCTTTCTCAAGGGAACGGGGCTTCCGATCTTCGGACTCTTCGGGATTATCATGGCCTTCGGGCACTCTATCCTGGCGATGAGCGGCGAAGAGACCCTGGCGCAAGTGAACCGGGAGATACAGCACCCCAAGCTCAGGAACCTGAAGCGCGCGGCCATCATTATCGCCATATACAGCCTGCTGTTTACGGGCGGGGCCACGCTGCTGGCTTCGATGCTGATTCCCACCGGGCCGCGCACTCACATTTACCAGAACAATCTGATCGCCGGCCTGGCCATGTACATGGTGGGACCGCTGTTCATGCGCATTGCCTTCCGGGTTTTTGTGGTGTTCGTGGGCTTCCTGATTCTTTCCGGCGCCATCAACGCCTCGATTATCGGCGCTGCAGGCGTGCTGATGCGCGTGGCCGAGGACGGCGTGCTCACCGACTGGTTCCGCAGGCCGCACAGGAAATACGGCACCAGCTACCGCATCCTCAACCTTGTCTTCATCCTCCAGATGATCACCATCCTGGCCAGCCGGGGCAACGTCATCATGTTGGGCGAGGCATATGCGTTCGGCGTCATTTGGTCATTCACCTTCAACAACCTGGCCATGCTGGTGCTGCGCTGGAAGTACCACGGAGAACGCGGCTGGAAGGCGCCGCCGAATCTCCGCATCGGCAACGCCGAGATTCCTGTCGGGCTGATTTCAGTCTTTATGGTGCTGTTGACCACTGCGACCGTCAACCTGTTCACCAAGTCGGTGGCCACCATCAGCGGGGTGAGCTTTACCGCGGGGTTTTTCATTATTTTTGCCATCTCCGAGCGGCAGAACATGCGGCGGCATGCGGTGACCGCGCGGCAGATGAAGGATCACTTTCAACTGGAGCACCAGGACACGATCAGCCGGGAGTCGGCGGCGATCCGTCCTGGGGGCGTGATTGTGACCATGCGGGACCCCGCCAATACCGGAGCCCTGAAATGGACGCTGGCGCGCACCAGCACCGACGATCGGGACGTGGTGGTGATTAGCGTGCGGATGATGGGCGTGGGCGGACCGGAGCTGTTGAGCGCTGAGCAGCAGAGCTTCAGCGAACATGAGCAGATGGTCTTCACGAAAGCAGTTGCGGTGGCCGAGAGTTTCGGCAAAAGAGTCTCGCTGCTGGTGGTTCCCGCCGGAGATATCTTTGCTGCTCTAGTGCAGACCGCAAACTCGCTGGAAGTGGAATCGGTGGTGGCCGGAGCCTCTATCTCTATGACGGCGGAGGAACAGGCGTTCCACATGGGGCAGGCGTGGGAAGCGCTGCCAGAAACCAAGCGGCAGTTCAACTTTTGCGTGGTGGGCGAGGATGGCGAGGTGAAGGTGTTTTACATCGGGCCGCACGCGCCGGCGCTCAGTCCTGACGACGTGCAGCTGGTACACCGGCTGTGGCTAAACATGCGCCGCGACCCCAGCGTGCAGGATCTGCACCACAGCGACATTATCACCTACGCGCTGACGCGATTGGCCGGCCAATACGCCCGGGAAAAAGGAGAAATCCTGCGCGATCTGCGCAACCTTCACGCCAGCTCGAACCCGTCGAGTCCGCAGCCCGGAGGGCAGGATCACGGAGGATTTCCAAAGACTTCGGCTGTTCCGGGCCGAACCGGGCATTCAGCCGAACAGAAGCGCTAAGGCATTTCCCTTCAGGCGACGTAGACTTCGCCGGGCTTCCACTGCACCACCTGAACGCCTGAACCCGTGAGCGCGGCGAGTTGCTCCGGCGTGCCCGTGAGCGGCGGAAAGGTGCCGAAGTGAATGGGAAGGACCACTTCAGAACCCAGCAGACGCACAGCGAGGGCCGCTTCGTTCGGTCCCATGGTGTAGAAGCCTCCGATGGGCAGCATGGCCACCTTGGGGTGGTAGAGTTCGCGGATCAGGCTCATATCGCCGAAAACCGAGGTGTCTCCGGCGTGATAGAGCACGGGGCCTTCGGCGACGGTTAACACGAAGCCGGTGGCGACGCCGACGTAGTGGACGCCCTGGTCGTCCTGGGCGGCAGCCGAGTGCGTGGATTCGACCATGGTGGCCGCCACGTCGCGCAGTTGCACGGTCCCGCCCAAGTTCATTCCGATGGTTTCGGGAATGCCCCGGCGGCCGATGTAGTCGGCGAGCTCGTAGATCGCCACGACGGTGGAACCGTGCTTGCGGGCCACCGGAACTGCGTCGGAGATATGGTCGCTGTGGCCGTGGGTGAGCAGGACGTAGTCGATCTTGGCGGGCAGGTTGAAGTCTTTAGGATATTTGGGATTTTGCGCGATAAACGGGTCGATGAGGAGGTTTGCGCCCTGGGCGGTTTCGACCAGGACGGTGGCGTGTCCCAGCCAGGTGATGCGGGTTCCTTTCGCTGCAGTCATGATTATCTCCCGGAGGGATCGGAATTTTCGCTTACGAGTTTGCCCGACGCGGTTCGAAATGATCGAGGCGTTCGCGGCCGGCGGTTTCCGTTGCAGGCCTTCTGCCGAATCGCCTCTTTGAGAACTAATGCTTGACGCCATCCGAAGGCAAGCGTAGGCTCTCGATAGGGCGAATATATGGCGAAAACAGAACCCCTCTTCTCCATTCTCCAGGGCCCGGCGCTGGCGCCGCTCGCCCGTCGCGCGGCCGACGCTCCGCTGGAGGCGACGGGTTGCCTCACCGAGTACCGGCCGCTGGTGTCGCGCTCGATTCTGAATAGGGTCACCTCCCGGCGGGGGTTGCCTTTCTCGCACGCAATCAACCCCTACCGCGGTTGCGAGTTCGGTTGCCGGTACTGCTATGCGCGCTACACGCACGAGTTTTTGGAGCTGCGCAATCCCGAGGACTTTGAGCGCAAGATCTACTTCAAGGAAAACGCTGCCTGGCTGCTCCAGCAGGAACTGGCGCGGTTGAAGCCCGGAACGGAAATCGCACTGGGTACGGCCACCGACCCGTACCAGCCGCTGGAGCGAAAGCGGCGCATTACGCGCTCCCTGCTCGAGGTGTTTGCGCGGAGCGGCGGGTTCCGGCTGGGGATTGTTACTAAATCCACGCTTATCGAGCGCGATCTGGACCTTTTGAAGGAGATCGCCGCGCGGCACACGCTGACGGTGCACGTGACGGTAACGACGATGAACACCCGGCTGGCGCGGATTCTGGAGCCGCGGGCCCCGCGGCCGGACCTGCGCATGGCGACGGTGGCGAAGCTTCGGCAGGAGGGCGTGCGAGCGGGGGCGATGTGTTCGCCGCTCATGCCGGGAATCACCGACACCCGCGCCTCGATTGAAGCCGTGGCGCGGGCCGCGGCGGGGGCGCAAGCCAATTTTTTGTTTGCCGGCGCGCTGTTTTTGAAGCCATGTTCACGGCCGACGTTTTTGCGCTTTGTGCGCGAACATTTCCCCGCCCAGGCGGAAGACTACGAGCGGCGCTATGCGACGAGCGCCTTTGTCTCATCCGCGTATAAGCAGCGCGTGGGGGCGCTGGTGGACTCAATTTGCCGGGAGTACAAGCTGGGCCGGCGGTATGCGGAGGAGAGGAGCGAGGGAGAGGCGAGGGAACGGGATACGTCCCTGGTCGAGACTCAGCCCTGGCTGCCGTTTGGGAAGCCGTAGGGCGATTGGCGCCGCTGTCCACGGGTTAGGCCATTTACTTTTCAGTTACTCCACCCCTCTACCCCCTACCTCTTTTGAGGTTAAGTGGTTTGTTTGCAATCACTTATACTATTTAGTACTGGGCCTAAATTATTGATAATAAATGAGTTAGATCCTAAAATATTCAATAATAATAACTTACGGACCATTTTGGGGCGTTTTGCCCCGCTTTCGGTGCGGTCGCAGGCAGAGCCTGGCCGCGTAGGGTTGCAAAAAGCAGGGGCAAAAAGCAGGCGGCCTGCGGAAGGCGGACATGTCTAGCCACCTTCCCGAGCCGCTCCGTCTCCGAAACGAAATCGCTCAGTTTTGATCCCTAAAACCATTTTAGCGATTTGGCGGAAATAACCGGCAAAGTTGGGAAGAAAAATCTTCCGCCTGAAATGAGGGGGATCGGGTTGGGTGCGGGTGGCGGAGGGGTTGACAGCTTGGGCGGGAGTTGGTCAGATTTTGAGATCGCATCCGGTTTGAGGCCGCATCCGGCAGTTGCACCAACATCTGGTTCGATTTTTGTGCTTCAAATCATGAGCAGAACGACAACAACCAAATCTCCGAGCCACTCTAAACAGGTT
>JASHTU010000053.1 GCA_030040395.1 Acidobacteriaceae bacterium | reverse complement strand
ATGCGCTGCGCGAGATCCTCCAGGCGGGGACGGGCGAGAGAGCGGCAAGCGCTCCACAGCTTGCCGGGTTCGACCCGTCCTTCGCTCGTGGGCGCCGACGCGCCCACCGTCGCGATGGTTTCTGCGCTGAGGCGGAATTGCTCGGCGAGGTCGTTGAGTAAACCGTTGAGGCCGCCGGCTGCCGGGCCCAGGGCCTGCTCCCAAAGTCGCCTCTGCTCGGCCGGCTGGGGCCTGTCCACGTCGTAACGAAGCGATGGGCGCTCGAGGCGCAGCGGGTCCCGGCTGGCGAAGATCAGGGGCGCCGGGACCCGCTCCAGCAGTTGCCGCGCGGCCGGCGTTAGAGCCGCGGCGCCGCATTGGATGAGCAGGATTGCCGGCAATAACGACGCTTCGCGAGTCCACAGGGTAACGAATTGGTCGACTTCCGCGGTAGTTGCGGGAATGTTCTCCGCGCGGAGCAAATAGCAGTGCCGCCCCGAGTTGGCGGCCAGCAGAGCCGCAATGTCTTCCTGGCCGCGCGGGTCGTCGCCACAGAGGTGAAGCACAGGCGGCTGGCGCGCTTCACGATCGAACGCAGCCATTGACTCCGCGGCCAGTGCGCGATGGGTCTCGGCGATCCAGTGCGGTCGTCCTTTTTTCTCCAGCACCGGCTCCAGCCGCGGGTCGAGCAGATTGACGCCGGCAAGATAGTGCAGGATGCGCTCGTCGATGCGTAACGGAGCAGAGGTCAGGCCGCGCTCGGTCTCGATTTCTACCAGGTGGAAGTGGCGCAGCGGAGCGTTGGGCGCAAGCGCGCTCCAGTGCGGATCGGGCAGCGTAGCCAAGGCAAGGGCGAATGTGATGGCGCCGCGGTAATCGCGGCCCAGGGCTTCGCTGCAGTGTGCGGCTAGCTTCGAATCCATCTCCACGCCCGCGCAAAGAAGCACCACGTCGCGCTCGAAGGGGCTGAGCCCAAAAATCGTCGTCAGCCGCTCGATGGCGGGCGGGGGATCGAGAGGCTCAAGGATGAATTCTTCGCCCAATTCCTCGAGAACGGTTTCGCTCCCAATCTGAAACCTGCGGCGGAGACGCGCAAATTCCAAGACCAGGTGCGCCTGGTTGGCCTCGGGCCAGGGGATGGGTCTGCGCCGGCTCATACGGTCACCATGGGGCCGAGAAAGACCGGCGGATGCACGTTCCAGTTCACACTCACCACGCTGTGCGATCCATCCACGGTGAGCCGCGCGAGATAGGAACCTGAAGGGAGCGCCGGCGTGAACTGAAACTCGAGAGTGTTGGTGGCGGCGTCGATGGGCCCGGCGGAAGCTGAGGCGCTGTTGAGCGTGAGCGTCACGCTCTGGCCGGCCATCACAGAAGGACTGCAGACGATCGTGATCTGGGTGCTGGAGCCGCTTTGCACTACAGTCGGCGGAGGCGAAGTTTGGAGAACCGGGGCCACAGCCAAAGGCAGCGAAGCTGTGCTTTGCACCGTCACTCCGCTCGAGTCGTTGAAGAGAACCGCAAGCGAGTAAATCCCGGCGGGGAAGCTGAGAGGAACGTTGGGAACAACGAACGTTAACGCGCCGTTCACATTGTTCGTGACCGGAGAGACATTGGCGAACTGCTGGATGGCGAGCCGGGGATTGGTCAGCGAGACTTGGCTGGCGCCGGAGAGAAATTCTCCCGTGACCGTCACGGTGTCGCCGGGCGCGGCCGACACCTGCCCTTTGGGCAGCTCGATGCCCAGGATTTGCGGCGGCGCCGCCGCTTGCGCCTTGATGCGCCGCGAGAGAACCGGGAAGGCAAGAGAGACATTGGCCGGCGCCTCAATCAACACCACGGAAACCAGAAAGGGATAGGTGGGCCGATAGTCGGCCTTGAGCGCCGTCCACAGCCACGCCATCTCTTCCTGGCCCAGCGTCGAGGGCGTGATCTTGATCATCTCGATCTGATCCGCAAGTCCCGAAGTCTTTAGGAAGGAAGACAGCGGGTTGGTGGGATCGGCGGATGGAAGCGCGCCCAAAGCCTTGCGAATATCGTCCCGGGTCATCACCGGGTTCTCGTGCAGCATCGAAAGCGCATAGCCCAGCAGCGCCTCCGCCTGCCAGTCGTTGGAGCCGTAGGCAGTGAGCAGATAGTGAAGATCGAGGGCCAGAGGCGGGCTCTTGAGCTGGGTTTTGCCGTCCGCGGCGACCCGCGGTTGCCCTACGTTGCGCCACGCGGGATTCTCCCTCACCTGGTGCAAGAACAGATTGACCTGGTTCTGCAGCGTAGAGCCGGTTCCCAACTCCGCTTGCACGATATCCGGGGCTTTCGCGGAGAGCGTGACTTGGCCGCCGAACATCGAGCTCAGCCCGGTATACACATTGCCGAGGTAGTATTGCAGCACGGCGGAGACGGCGGCTACGGCGAGAGCGTTGCTCATCCGGCCCTCCGGTTCCCGCGGCGCAGGTACTCTTCAAGGTTGAGAGACTTGCGCGGAGCCGCAGCCGCCGCCGGCCGCGCCGGCGGCGGAGAGACCGCGGCCACCTCGATTCGACCTATGTGGATGTTGATCTCTTCGCCCTCGCCCCCCGGCAAGACCGCGCGGCGGGACGGTTCCGGAGTCTTCAGCCGTTGGTCGCCTGCGGCAGGCAATTGAGGTGGAAGAAGCGGCGCCGTGCGGGCGGCGATTGGCGCCGAAGTCGAGGGCGGGTTGGGGGGGGATGGAGCCAGAGCCTGCTCCGCGGAGGGTAGGAGTTGCTCGCGCGGAGGCCGGTCCGGCAAGATGCGCGTCGTGCTGTCAGCCTGATTCTCGATCTCTATGCGTGCGCCTTTCTCGGCCATGGGGCTGGCGGTGAATGACCGCAAAGGCCGGATCGTGGCCCTTTCCAGCGGAGTTTCGGCGGCCGGGGTTTCCGGCTGCACCAAGTCTTCCCGGCGATTCGCCGGGGAGATGAATGAAGACGCTTCCGCGCTTTTTGGGGAGACGGCCACGGACTTTTCGTCGCGCGCGGGTGGCGGTGGCGGCGCGGACAGGAGCGGCTGGTTTGCGCTGCGAACGGGCGCCTCACGCCGCGGCGGCATCGGCGCATCGGCTCGATCCGCCCCAGGATTTACCACGACTTCTTCTGCAAAAGGAAGGCGCGACGGCGCATAAACCGAGCCTGATAGCGGACGCAGCTTAAGCGTCGTCGAGGGTTGGATCGCGGCGGATGCGAGGCGCTGAAAGAAGTGGCTCATGCCAGCACCATGTGGAGATACATCGCGCGGCGCGCATCGCTGAGCGAAAGAATCTCCGCCTCGCTCCAGCCATAGGCTGTGGCCAGGGTGTGAATCTCGTTTAGAAGCCGCTTGGCCGTGGCCTCCAGTTCGGCCCAGAAAAACGCCGGCAAATCCAGAGGTTCCTGACGCGTGTGCGCGCACACAGGGCACTCGAGCGAGAGCAAGATTTCCGCCAGAGGATCGGCCAAGGTGATCGCTTCCCCTAATTCTTCAAAGTCCTTGTCCCCCCAAGATGCAATGCCGTGCGCATCCGCGTCGACCTCTTCCATCCGGCACATCCCGGCCAGCCGCAGCGCGGCCGTTCCGGCGTCGCACTCACGAGCAATGCGCGCCAGGTCGCGGCTGGTGGGCGCCCGAAAGGTTTGCCCCTTGAAGATGACCGACTGCGAACCGCTTCCCCGTTGCCGCTCGATCAGCGCGCGGCAATCGACGTGGAACTCCAGCTTTTCCCCACAACCTTCGCACACCGTCCAACCTTCGATCCGCGGCCCGAAGCACTGCTCGTGCAATGCCGCGAGCGCCTGGTTGCGTCGACCCAGAGACCAGTCGGCCGCGTCTTCGCCGGCGGGCGACGGAAACCACGCCTGAATGGCCAGCAACCCCCGATCCAGGGAATGTAACCGCTGGCCATCTTCCCAGAGCGCAAGAAAATCGGCATTGCTGATAGCGGGCATCCTGAATCGAATTCCTTGTCGAGATTGAACGAGATTGAACTGTTCCGCCGCACAGTTGCACCGCATTGCGAGCGGCGGCAGCCTGCAGCGCGTAAGCCGGGGCGGGCGACGGATGACTTGGACACCGCCGCGAATCCGCTGTCCTTTCCATCCGGCGCGCTCGCCTAAGTCGACACGCTGCTCAACGTGGGTTCCACCGGCTCGGTGACGCTAGTGTCGCGCTCCCAGCCCTCGTTTTCCAGCTTGATGTGTTCGATCGCGATGGCGTTGGCGTTGGCGTCGAGGTCGGGAATGGCCTGGTACTCCGAAACCCAACAGCGATAAATCTTGTAAGCCATCACCAACTGGCCGGCCTCGTTGTAAAACTCGAGATAGATGTCCTTGCGCATATTGGCCAGAGACACTTCCGACCCCAGCGCCGCGCCGTAGTTCCACACCAGGCCGGCCCAATCGTGAAAGTTCAAATCCTGCGTCAAGCCGCGCTCCAGCGTGATGGCGTCGTACTTATTCCGGCCGGGCGATTTGCGCGACATGGAAGGGTCTCCGCCGTTGCGGTGCTCCACCACTTCCGTGGTGCGCTTGAGGGCGCTCATCTTGCTCACCGCGGCCACATACTGCCCGTCCCACTTGAGACGGAACTTGAAATTCTTGTAAGGATCCAGCC
>JASHTU010000525.1 GCA_030040395.1 Acidobacteriaceae bacterium | reverse complement strand
CCGCGCCGCGGCGGCGTCCGGCGCGCCGCCCACCGCTGCGCTCCAGCAAGCCGCCGCTGCTGCCCGCGCCGGCGCCGAATCCACCCAGGCGCTTGTCGCCCGCTACGGCAGGGCCAAATTCCAGGGCGAAAAAACTCTTGGCCACACCGACGCGGGCGCGGCGTCAATGGCGCTTCTCTTTCACGGTTTCAGCTTGGCCTTGGCGCCACAGCAGGAGATGGATCATGGCGGACATTGAAAATCTGCAGGACGGGAAAAACTTTTACCTTGATGTTCCTCACCGGAACCCGTCGTTTGGACTGAAGGGGTGCGGTTCGCTCGAGTGGGGAATGAAAAATCGCCTGGCTCGCATTTTCGACCCCCGCGACGGGCGCACGCTGATGTTGGCCATTGATCACGGCTATTTCCAGGGCCCCACAACCGGGCTGGAGCGCATCGACGTTGTGATTCCACCCCTCATTCCGTTCGCCGATGCTCTTATGTTGACCCGGGGCGCATTGCGCAGTTCGATCCCTGCCGACATGCCAAGGGCCGTCGTTCTCCGGACCAGCGGAGGACAGAGCATCCTCAAAGAGCTTTCCAACGAACTGGTGGCCGTCGATATTGAAGACGCCATCCGGCTCAACGCCTCGGCCCTTGCCGTGCAGGTCTATATCGGAGGCGTCCATGAGCATGAATCGATCCGCAATCTCTCCCAGGTGACGAATGCCGGGAATCGATATGGAATCCCCACCCTGGCGGTGACGGGCGTCGGCAAAGAGTTGACTCGAGACGCACGCTATCTTGGACTCGCCACGCGGATTTGCGCCGAGATGGGCGCTCACGTGGTCAAGACCTACTTCTGCGAGAAGGATTTTGAACGGGTTGCGGCTGGCTGCCCGGCTCCCTTGGTGATCGCCGGGGGGAAAAAGCTGCCTGAGCCCGACGCCCTCGAAATGGCCTATCAGGCGATCCAGGCCGGTGCGGCGGGAGTGGACATGGGCCGGAACATTTTCCAGTGCGAGGCGCCCGCGGCCATGATTCAGGCAGTGCGGTCAGTCGTTCACGGCCACGAGACTGCTGTGCGGGCCTACGAACTTTACCTTTCGCTCAAAGCTGAACGAAGGAGTTGCGAATATGCACAAAATTGATGAGATTCAGGTGGTTTGCGTCGCGGAGTTCCACGCCCTCGAGGGAAAAACCGAAGAGCTGATCGCGGCCCTTCATTCTCTTATCCAACCTACCCACGCGGAGGAAGGGTGCCTGCGCTATGAGTTGAATCAGCGCACGGACGACCCGCGCTGGGTGACCTTCATCGAGAAATGGGAAAACCAGGAGATATTCGACGCCCATTGCGCCAAGCCATACATCACGCGCTATTTTGATGAGGTCCGGCCGGCGCTGGTTGACGATTTCAAGGTTACGCTATACCATGAAATCCTTCCGTAAAAGCAGCAGGCCCCATTTTTGAGAGCTTCCCCAGGAGCCAGCCGTGGAGATTCAGCAGATTCCGACGCCGGCGTTGCTTGTCAATCTCGACGCGATGGAGTCCAATCTGCGTTCGATGGCGGATTTTTTCGCGGATAAACCGGCCAAGCTCAGGCCGCACTTCAAAAACCACAAGGCGCCGCTGCTGGCCTGGAAGCAACTCCGGATGGGAGCCATCGGCATGACCTGCGCCACCATTCGAGAGGCCGAGATTCTGGTCCAGCACGGCGTCGACAATATTCTTATCGCCAACGAAATCACCGGCGAAGAAAAAGCCGACCGCTTCGCCCAGCTTTCGCGTCACGCTTCCATCCTGGTGGGCGTCGACAGCGCTGCAAATATCCGCGAACTCGCGTGTGCGCAGCGAAAACATGGTGCGCGCCTCCAGGTTCTTATCGATATCGATACCGGTCTGGGGCGCTGCGGCGTCCAGCCAGGCCCGGCGGCGGTCGATCTTGCCCGCCGTGCCGCTGAAGCGGGCTTGACCGTGCGCGGACTCACGGGTTACGAAGGCCACCTTCAGCCCCTGCAGCCAGGTCCGGATCGGGACGAGAAAGTCCGATTTGTCTGCCGGAACCTTGTCGAAACCAAGTCCAATCTGGAAAGCATCGGCATCGCGGCCGACATTGTTTCCACCGGGGGAACCGGCACCTATGCGCAGTGCGGCCGGTATCCGGGAGTGACGGAGATCCAGGCTGGTTCCTATCTCCTGATGGATACGCAATATATCGAACGGGGCGCAACGTTTCAGCGCTCCCTTGCCATCCTCGCTTCGGTGATCAGCACCCGGGGTTCAAACCATGCTGTGATCGACTGCGGGTTGAAGGAGTTGAGCGCCGAGCGGGGACTTTCCACCGTCAAGGGTATGCCGGGAGTCACGCTCAAGGCGCTTCACGCCGAACACGGACTGCTGGAATTGGACGCCAACTTGGGCCGCCCCCTTCAAGTTGGTCAGAAGATCGAGTTATGGGTGCACTATAGCGACGCTACCGTGAATCTCCATTCTTCCCTATACGGAGTTCGCAATGGTCAGGTTGAAGAAGTCTTCCCCATCATTCATTAACGGCGAAAGCCTTGAAAACCGCGGCGAATGCTCTTCCGCCCGTGTCTTGGCGCCGGCGGGCCGAGTGCGTTTTCCAAGAGATTCATGCGCGGATCACTTTCGTCTTGTCGACCCACAAATCGACGCCGAGGGCGTCCACGTATGGAACTTTGACCTGAGCTGCCCGCTCGATGTTCTGTTTCTGCTTGAAAACGGGCAGCAAAAAGTCAGGATGAATCGGCACTCGTACTTTGAAGTCATTTACCTGTGCTCAGGATCGGCCCTGTGTCACATCCAGGACCGGCTGTTGCCGATGCGTGCTGGCGACCTCGCCGTCATTGGCAGCACCCTGTATCACCGCATCGAGCGCCACTCTTCCTCGGCTCTGACCATTGCCGCGCTCTTCTTTGATCCGGAAATGATTCGCTGTGGCGGAGGTGACGACAGCATGGAGTATCTGACGCCGTTTCTCCTCCAGGACGCCAACTTTCCCCATATCGTTCCCGCTGAAACCGGCATACCCAGACAAGTCCTTGAAATGATGCTGCGCATTCATGCTGAACGCTCGTCCATGCCCAGGTCACGTCTCTCCATAAAGACCTGTTTGAAAATGATCCTCGCCTCATTGGTGAATTATTACGAGTCCTATTCGGGAACCGTAGAAATATTCCACCGCCAGGAGCAGGCCCTCGACCGCATACGCCCTCTCTTCCGCTTCCTGGAGGAGAATTGTGAGGCTTCAATTCAAATAAAGCAGGCGGCCAGGGTTTGTGGAATGAGCGAGTCTCATTTCATGAGCGTGTTCAAAGAAGTCACCGGTTTGTCGTTTCTGAAATATCTCAACCATTACCGCATCGAGCGAGCCCAGATGTTGCTCACGCATTCTGAAGAACCGATGAAAAACATCTGTCAGGATGTCGGCTTCTGTGATCAAAGTTATTTTGGCGCTGTCTTTCGCAAACTGGTGGGCGTGACTCCCGCTGAATATCGCCGCCATCATAGAAGTTACAGCGGCTCCCGCTTTCCGCACATGCATCAGAATCTGCGTCTTGAGCACGTCAGAGAGGCCTTTCCCATGACCCCGCGGCAACGCTTCGGCAATGGCGCCAGTCTTCCGGAGAGAGGCGCTGCCGTTCGAACCCATGCGGGGAGCAGGTAGCAGTCGGCGACAAACTCATTCCGGCGCCGCCGGTTAGAAGAGAACCTTGCTTGGCGAGTAAGCAAGGGGCTCGTCCGTTCCTGGCGCTTCAAATCATCCCGGCGCCACAGTCTCTGACCCGCACAAGACTGCGTGCGGCCGCTCCATTTGCCTTGGGCCGCCGCCCTTCGCTCTCAACATCCCTGCCCCGCACCTCCCAGGCCCCATGCGGAGCCCTATAGCGGTTCTCCAATTGGCGTAGAGCAAAGCCTCGAACCCTGAGTGGCGTTTTTCTCAAGAAAACGCCACCTGGCACGCCGCTCAATACTCCACGGGGATTGGAGAACCGCCGTAAAACATAACCCCGCCTGGAAGTCATGGCTTCTCCTTTCAAAACCGTGACGCCAGATGAAATTCTTTCGTAGCTTTCCTACATAATTTGTTGAAATCCTTCTAGATTTGGCTTGCTTGGAAAACCTACCATACCCGCTATAGTTCGGCAGGTCGCGCGGGTTCTCATGCCGATGGAC
>JASHTU010000524.1 GCA_030040395.1 Acidobacteriaceae bacterium | reverse complement strand
CTCAAGTGTTTCGCGGCGGCCGTGAGGACCTTCAATCTGCTTGACCGGAACCGCCGGGCGTTTGTTCCCCGGCTCCATCCCGCCGACGACGGTTCAAATACCAGTCGTCCAACGCCTGTTGGCCGCGGCGCTCGGATTCGCGGGCTTCCCGCGCCTCTGTTTCTTCCACCAGCGTTTCCGCCTGCCGTCGCTCGACCCGCTTGGCGAGGAACTCCTCGCGCCGCGCCTCAACTTCGACCTCGGCCGCGGCGATCCGCGGCATCAGGGCCGCGCATCGCCGCGCCCCTGCACGCGTTTCTTCAAGGCCCGCGAGCCGGTCCGTTCCGTCGCCGCTTCCCGCGCTCGCCACCACCAGCCGCCGCCCTCGCCGCTCCCGCTCGGCGGCTAGCGCGCGCGCCCGTTCGAGACGCCTCAACTCGCCCAGCGCGGCCTCCAGCGCCTCCCGACGCTGCTCTTCCTCGAGTTGGAGCAGCTGAAGCAGCTGGCGCATGGGGTGCGAAACGGCCACGGCTCAAACCTCCGCCGCCAAAGCGGCCAGCCGCCGCAGGCCATCGGCAAAATGAACTTTCTCGCGCGCTTCCTGGGTCAAAAAAGCGCGCAGCGCTCCCCGGGCCCGCAAGGCGCGGTCCAGCTCCGCATCCGCACCCGGCTTATAGGCGCCAATGCGCACCAGGTCCTCGGAGCGGGCATAGACAGCCATCAGTTTGCGGATGAGCGTGGCTTGCTCGCGATGTTCGGAGGAGACGACGGCGGGCATCAGGCGGCTGATCGAGTCCAGCACCGCGATAGGCGGGTACCAAGCCTCCGCGGCCAGCGAACGCGAAAGCACCACGTGGCCATCCAACAGTGAGCGGACCGCGTCCACCAGCGGATCCTGCTGGTCGTCGCCTTCCATCAGCACTGTGTAGAAAGCCGTAATCGAACCGGTCCGGAAAGCGCCGGTGCGCTCGATCAGCTTGGCCAGGCGGGTGAAGACCGACGGCGTATATCCTTTCGCCGTGGGGGGTTCTCCGGCGGCGAGGCCAATCTCCCGCGCCGCCATGGCGAAACGCGTCAACGAGTCGAGCACCAGCAGCACGTGCTTTCCCTGCGCGGCGAAGAACTCGGCCACCGTGGTCGCGGCCAAGGCGGCTCGCATGCGCTTCAGCGGCGACTCGTCCGATGTGGAGACCACCACCACGGAACGCGCCAATCCTTCGGCGCCCAGCGAGTCATCAAGAAACTCGCCCACCTCGCGTCCACGCTCGCCCACCAGACCAACCACGGTCACGTCGGCCCCGGTGTTGCGGGTCATCATACCGATCAAGGTGCTTTTGCCCACTCCCGAACCGCCGAAAATGCCCACGCGCTGGCCCCGGCCCACCGTCAGCAGGGCGTCGATAGCGCGGATGCCCGAGCCCAGCGGGGCGCGAATGGGAACCCGGTCGAGCGGCGGCCGCACCGCGCCCTCGAGCGGTAGAGGCTGAGAAACTGCCGGCCGCCGGCCTTCATCGATCGGCACCCCCTGCGCGTTGAGCACCCGGCCCATCAGCGCTTGCCCTACTTCGATTTCGGCGCCCACGCCCAGCGCCTTCACCTGGTCGCCGAAACGAATGCCCTCGGTGGTTTCGACCGGCATCGACAGCACGTTCGAGCCGCGAAAACCGATCACCTCGGCCAGGTGCGCGCGGCCCAAGCGGTCCTGGATTTCGCAGCACTCGCCCACCGAAGCCAGCGGCCCAGCGGACTCAATGGTCTGCCCCACGGACTCCACGACCTGCCCGCACCAGCGCCACGGTTGCGTCCGCTCCAGGCGGGCAAAGTAGCGGGAAAGGAGCGCCGTCACGGATGGGCCTCCGCGAGCGCGGCCCCGCCGGCACGGTCGAAAAACCCACGCTCGATCTCGGCGAGTTGCGCGCGGATGCCCAAATCCACCGAGCCCAGCTTGGTCTCGATGACGCAGTCGCCCAATCGCAATCCTTCATCCGCCACCACCAGCGTTTTCAGGTTCAAATTCGGCACCAGCGTCACGGCCTCCTTCCACATGTCAAACTCCGCCGCGGGCGTCCGCAGCCGTACTTCGGTCGATCCGGAAAGCTGCCCCAGAGCCACCCGCACTGCTCCGGTTAAGAGCAGCGGGTCCATCTGCGCTTCGCGGCGTAGAATGCGCGCCGCCACCGCCAGCGCCAGCTTCACGACTTCCTGCTCGACTGCGTGCAGGTAACGGTCGCGCTCGGCGGCAAAATGCTCGATCAACCCAGCAGTCTGCTGGGCCCGGCGTTCTTCGGCTTCCTGGTGCGCCGCGGCCTGCGCCTCCCGTTCCGCCTGCCGGCCTTGCTCGACGCCGCGGAGCCGGCCAGCTTCGAAAGAGCGGCGGGTCTCCTCGACCAGACGCCGGTCCAAATCCGACTGTGCGGCGGATTCGGCGCCTTTGTCGCGCGCTGATCTCTCGCGGGCGCCGGATTCGGCTTCGCCGTCTTCCTCCTCATCGTTCCAGGCTGGCACAAACAGCGCGCCGGGGCTCTCCGGATACTCGAAGAGCTCAATCCGGAAAGCCCCGTCTTCCTCTCTTGCCATTGCCTGCTGCAACGCCGTTCCTTCCTCAAATCAAACCTTGCGCTTCGAGCCCTACGCTTCGGGCCACGTGCGTCGAATCGTGCGGTTCGGGCTCGGCGTTCCCGCCAGCCCTGGTTTTCTCAAGCCAGCATCTCGTCTCCGCTTTCGAGCTTGAGAATGACCTTCCCTTCGGCCTCCAGCCGGCGGGCAAGGTTCAAAATCTCCTGCTGAGCCTGCGCCACTTCCCGCGAACGCACCGGGCCCAGCACTTCCATGTCTTCTTTCAACATCTCCACGGCTCGCGAACTCATGGCCTTGAAGATCTGCGCGCGCAACTCGTCGTTGGCACCGCGCAAGGCCAGCGCCAATTGCCGTTTATCGACTCCCGAAACAATCTCCCGTATGGTGGCCGGCGGCACCGTAATCAGGTCTTCGAATGTGAACATCAAATTGCGGATGCTGAGGGCCAGCTCCGGTTGCGCCTCCTCGATGGTCTCGAGAATTTTCTTCGCTTCTTCGGCGTTGAGCCGGTTGAGCAGATCGGCCACCGCCTTGAACCCCGAATAGCTTTTGCGCGCCGTGTCGCCCATGCTTTCCAAACGCCGGTGCAGAATATGGGCAACCTTCTGCGCCATCTCCGGCGAAAACTGGCGCATCTCCGCCAGCCGCTGAATCGAAACCACCCTGTGCTCCTCGCTCAGGTTTTCGAGCACATGCGACGCCCGCAGCGGGTCCAGGTGGGCCAGCACCAGGGCAATGGTCTGCGGATGTTCGGAGTCGAGCAACTTGCCCAACTGTTGCGGATCGGTGCGTTGCAGCTTGGCCAGGTTGCCCTGCGCCGCCTCCTGCGAACGCCGCACCAGCATCAGCAGGTCGTCGGCGCGCTGCTTCCCGAAGGTGTCGACAAGCAGCCGGCTGGCATAATCCAGCCCGCCGTGAACCATGAAATTCTGGGTCTCGAGCAGTTCCCAGAACTCTTCGATGACCTCCGCCGAAAGCTCCGGCGTAATACCCCGCAGGTCGGCCAGCTCTTCGGTGAGCCGCTGAACGTCGGCCTCGGGCAGCGCGCGCAGGATCCCCTTGGCCAGATCCTCGCCTACGGCCAGCAGCAGTACGGCCGCCTTGCGCACCCCGGACAGGTTCGGCGTTTGGCGCCGCCGTGGCGTCTCGGTCTCGATTCCCTGCTCTGCCAAGGCTCCTTCTTCCTTTCCCTGTCTCTGGACCACCGGTGTCTTTGTTCCTCAAATCCCCGGTTTCCCGCTTCCGGCAGCCCGCGTTTTCCGGCCTGCGAATCGCCCGTGTTTTCCCTCTGCCGACTGCCGGCGGTCTCCGCGCGGCGAACTCCTTAGTCGGAGTGAATCCAGCTTTGCAGCAGGCGCGAACTCTGCGTGGGCTCCCGCTTGAGGTGCGCCGTCACCTGCTCGTAAATCTCCTGGTTCCGGGCCCGTTCCGAGTCCACTTCCGGCGGCCCGGCAGCCGCCAAGGGAGGCGGACTGGCAACCGCCGGCAGTTCCCTGCCGCCCTTGCCGGGGGCGCGAGCCAAAGTCGCCGACCCGGCGCGGCGCAGCGCCGGACGCACGCCGAGGATCACCACCAAGAGCAGCCCCAACAGCAGCGCCGCATACTTCAGAAGCTCGGGCGAATCCTCCGCATCGGTCAACAATCGTTGATACGGCGGAGCCGGCTCGAGGTTGCGATTGTCCTCGAAGGCAATGTCCTCGACCGTCAACACATCGCCGCGCGACGGATCGAAGCCCGCCGCCGCCTGGGCCAGGGCGGTGAGGTTGCGCAGCTCTTCCGCCGGACGCGCCTGCCAGACTGCCGGCGAGCCCTTAGCCGCCGGCCGCATCAAGCGGTCGTTCACCACAATCGCCGCCGTCATCCGCCGAATCCGGCCCGGATTTTCGAACAAATGCTTGATCGTCTTCGATGCGCCGTAGGTGCTCGATTCGGTCTTGGCGCTTTCGGGTGGCGTGGTCTCATGTGGGTACACGGGCGCGGCCTGGGAATTGGGCGCGTTGGATGCCGTGCCGGGAACCCCGGCCGCCACCGCCTGCGGGCCGGTAGTCTGTTCGGAACGCTGCATGGACAGCGTGACCGTCTGGTTGGGATCGTAGGTTTCCTGGGTGATGTCGCTGGCCTGGTCGTCGTAGTCCAGCGTCACCGAGGCGCGCACGTTCCCCGCGCCGGTTACCGGCTCCAGTGTGGAGACCAACTTCTCTTCGAGAACCTGCTCGGCGCCCAGTTGCAGGGCTTCGGCCGTCTTCGGTCCCAAGGGCATGTGTCCCGCCGCGTCCACCAGCACCACGTGGTCCGGCGTCAGCCCGTCCACCGCCGAAGCCACCAGGTTGCGGATGGCGTCGGCCTCGCCGTCGGCCAGCGAGCGATGGCGCAGCAGGATCACCACCGAGGCCTTGGCTGGCCGTTCCTGCTCGCGAAACAACGAGTCGTGGGGCATTACCAGGTGGACGCGCGCCGACTCCACATCGGCCAGCGTGTCCACGGTGTGTTCGAGCTCGCCTTCGAGGGCGCGCTGATAGTTCACCTGCTCGTCGAACTCCGAGCCCACCCAGTTGGGCTTGTCGAAGATCTCAAATCCGAGCCTTCCGCTCTTCACGCCGCCCTTGGCTGCCGTGGCCAGCCGCGCCTTATCCAAATATTGGGCCGGAACCCGGATGCCGGTTCCATCGGCGGTCACGTCGAAGGGAATCTGCGCCTGGGTGAGAATCTGGCCGGTCTGGCGGGCGTCGTCGGGATCGAGATTGACATAGAGCGTGCGCCAGTCGGTGCGCATCCCGCACCAAAACAACAACCCCATCAGCGCCGCCAGCATCAGCGCCGCGGCCGCCGTCCAGCCGCGCTGCGCCGCCGGCATCTCGGCCCAACGCACCTTGCCCATGCCCCAAAGCGCCGCCAGCCGGTCGGTCAGTTGCGGCTGTCCGGGCCGGAGGGTCGGCGCGCTTTTTTCCAACTGTGTTCCGGTGGCCATGGTTTCCTGCCAGCTCCTAGCCCCTAGCTTCTAACTTCTAGCTCCTAGCCTTTGGCCGATGGTGCTCAGTTATCGATTGCTCTTGCACGGTGGACCTCAACTCGTGCCGGCTCGCCGCTTTTTCCCCTTTGCTCGGCCACCAAACCCGGCCTCGTAAAAACCAGCCAGAAGCTAGGAGCTAGCAGCCGAAAGCTTGTACTTAGAACTGCATCCCAATCACCTGCTGGTAAGCCTGCACGGCTTTGTTGCGCACCGCCAGGGCCAGCTCGAAGGCCATGTCCGCCTTCTCCGTGGCGATCATCGCCTGGTGCACATCGACGCCCGAGCCGGTCATGAGGCCATCCACCGCGGCGTGCGCCTGACTCTCGAGCTTGTTCACCTGGCCAATGGAGTCGGTAAGCAGGTCCGCGAACGGAGCGGGTGAGGAAGCCGATCCCGTTGCGCCGGAAAGAAAATCCGGGGCTAGGGCCGGCGTTCGCGCCCCCCCGGCCAGACCCGGCAGCACCGCCGCGGCGGCGTTCAATGCACTCAATGCGCTTGCCATTGCTTCTCCTGTCTCGCGCGGCCGCGTTTCCAGGCGGCTACGACTTGGCGATGGCTATAACTTGGCGATAAAACTACGACTTGGCGATTTCAAGCGCCACCGAGATCATGCCCTTCTCCGCCTGCACGGCGGACCCGTTGAGGCCGTAGGCACGCGTCGCCCCCATCAGGTCCACCATCTCTGTGAGCGGGTTAATGTCGGGATAGGCCACATACCCGTCGGGCCCGGCGTCGGGATGGCCCGGATCATAGCGCTGGAGCGGCGGGCTTGGGTCCTGAACGACTTCGGCGATGCGCACGCCCGGCGCAACCCCGGAGTTGGGCAGACTCAGAGCAGGCAATTCCGCCGCCGGGGGCGCATTCACCGCCGCGCCGCCCGAAGCCGAGGTCAGCGAATCGAGAAAACCCGGATCGCCCCGATTGGCGGCGAAAACCACCTCCTGGCGGCGATAAGGTCCTCCCGAGGCCGTACGCGTGGTCTCGGCGTTGGCCATGTTAGCCGCCACCACCTCAGCGCGCATCCGTTCGGCCTGCATGGCGCTGCCCGAGGTCTCCATCATTCCAAACAGATTCATCGCAGCGACTCTCCTTTCAGCTTCTAGCTCCTAGCTTCTAGTTTTGGCTTCCAGCTCGGCCACGCTCAGAAAGCCATGGTCAGAAAATCAACCTCCCAATCACCCCTGGAAGAGCTAGAAGCTAGAAACCGCCTTTCCTCACTTGTCGGCGTGGATGGCGTCCATCACCCGCTGATACTCCTGGCGCAGCAGAGCCACGCCGATCTTGAACTTCAGTTGCGCCTCGGCCATGTTCAGGCTTTCGCGATCCATCGAAACATCGTTTCCGTCAGGCCGCGCGATCAAGCCATCCACGGCCTTAACGCGCACTTTCGAAGGCCCCCGTTGCTGGTCCACGTCCGCCATCGCTTCCCGCATCTCAGCCTCGAAGTTCATCCCCAGGGCCTGGTAGCCAGGCGTATCGATATTGGCCATGTTGGCCGCGGTCAGCTTGGTCTCAGCGGAGGCGAGATCAAGATACCGGGCGATCTTGTCGCTCATCCGGGTTGCAATTTCCACGCTCATCGTGATTCTCCTGCTCGGCCCATTCCGCGTCTCCTGCACGCCGAATCTCAGTTCACGGCCAGCCCGAAGTCGATCTCGTTCGCGGTCAGCACCGGCTCGTCGCCGGCCAGGATGACGCCACGCTCCAGAACGTGTTCGAGCTCGCGAACGTTGCCCGGCCAGTCATGCGCGGCCAGCTTGGCCACGGCTCCCGCGTCGAGACGCTTGACCGGCATGTCGCGGCCCAGCTTTTCGAGGAAGTGTTCCACCAGCAGCGGCAAATCCTGGGCGTGATCGGCGAGCGCAGGGGTGCGGATGAGAAACACCGCCAGCCGGTAGTAAAGATCGGAGCGGAAGGCTCCGGATTGCGTCTGTTGGGCCAGCGGCCGGTGGGTGGCAGCCAGAATGCGCACGTCCACCTTCACGCTTCCGTTCTCGCCCACGCGTTGCAGCTCGCCGCACTCGACAAAACGCAACAGCTTTGACTGCAGACCGAGCGGCAGTTCGCCGATTTCGTCCAGGAACAGCGTTCCGCCGTCGGCAGCTTCGATCCGGCCTATCCTGCCCTGCACCGCGCCGGTAAACGCACCGCGGGTGTGGCCAAAGAGCTCAGCTTCAAGCAACGCTTCAGGAATAGCCGCGCAGTTGATGGCGATAAATGGTTTACGGTTTCTTGTCGAGAGCCGGTGCAGGGCTTCGGCGACCAGTTCCTTGCCCGAACCCGTCGGCCCCTCGATCAACACCGGGGTCAGGCGCGGCGCAACCAGGCGAACGCGACGGCTGACCTCGATCATGCAAGGAGCGTTGCCCACCAGCTCCGGCAGCCGTTCCGTGGCGCCCGTGACCCGCTCCGGCGCAGGAACGGGGAAAGGAATGGTCTTGGTTTCGGCCGCCGTGGTGCGCACCAACACCGGGGCCATCTCCCGGACGGTCGCGGGTAGGCGTGCGGCAGTTGCCGACGCGTTTTCAGGCGCTGTCCCCGTGGAGACGCCGACGACATTCGAGCTGTCCGGCGCTGCATTCCAGGCCACCGTGTCCGCATCCTGACAGCGGCGCATGGCGTAGAGCAATTCCTGGCGATGCGGGCCGCGGGGGCTTTCGAGCTGGGACGAGCCGCCTGCCGCCACCAGATCGACGAGCGGAAAGCGCTGGCGAAAATCCTTCAGGAATTCATGCAAATCGAGGTCAGGAAGCCAGGAGTCAACAATGATGGCTTCGGGCAAGGCGGTCTCGGCCTCGGCCCAGGCTTGGGCGCCGCCCTCGGCTTCGCGCACCTGCCAGCGCATACCGGCGAGGGTCTGGGAAAGGTTTTGGCGGAAGCTGCGGTCGGCGCTCGCCACCAGCGCCGTGCGCGGGCGGACGCGGTCATTTTGAGAAAGGACGGGAACGGGAACAGAAAGCATGAATCATCTCCTAAGAAAAATGAATGACATCAATAAACCGATGAAGCTTGGAGTGCGGCCTCAACCTTCGCGGCTTGCGCATCGGGCGCCGGATGCGCCGGAACAGCCGCCAGCGCCAGCTCCGTCTCCGAAGGGACCATGTAACCCTGCCCGCGCACGGTGCGGATCAGATGTCCCGGAGGCGGATCCTTCAGTTTCCGGCGAAGGTAGTTGACGTACACATCCACGATGTTGGTGGTCTGCGCCGGTTCGAGATTCCAGACCGTCTCCAGCAGATCGACCCGCGAAACGCAGCGGCCGCGGTTCAGCATCAGGTGCTCGAGGAGCGCAAATTCCTTGTTGGTGAGCAGAATCGCCCGCCCGCCGCGGCGCGCCGTATGTTCCAGCCGGTCCAATTCCAGGTCGCCGGCGCGCAACTGCAGCCGCGCCTCCCGCTTGCGCCTGAGCAGCGCCCGGCAGCGCGCCCGCAGCTCATGCAGGCTGAATGGCTTGAGCATCAGGTCGTCGGCGCCGCGATCGAGGCAACGCACCCGCGTGTCCACTTCCTGCCGCGCGGTCAGCACCAGCACCGGCAGGTCCGCGTCCAGTGAACGCACTTCCTCGAGAACGTGTTCGCCGTCTTTTACCGGCATGTTCAGGTCGAGAATGGTCAAATCCGGCAAATCCTCGCGAAATGCCTCCACGGCCGCACCGCCGTCGCAGGCCAGACGAACGCGATGCCCGTCGGCTTCCAGCCCCCGGCTCAGAAACAATCCCAACGCTTTGTCGTCCTCGGCGATTAGTAACCTCATGCGAACTTTTTCCCCCCCCGCGATGCCGTTCACCGAAGCACCCGCCTGTTCAAAGACCGGGCGCGTTGGTTAAAGCACTTTAACGCGAGCAACCTCCTCCACCTTCTCGCTTAGCGCCGGAAGACTCAAGATTGGAAAGTGAAAAGAATGGGCCGCGATTTCAGGAAGGGATTCGCTTTGAGGGCGAGTTTGGTAATTGGTGTTCAGGGGCGGAGGCAGTGACAGCGGTCACAGCGAAAATGGCCCAAGGGCGCCTGCTCCGCCTCGAACCCCCTCGCCAAGTGGCGGCGTGCGGGTCGATTCCGGGCTCCGCTCCCTGGCCCGCCGCCATGAGCGCTCAGGGCTCCTCGGGCGTCGATTGTATTGAAGTTACTGTTACCCTTGAGCAGGAACAATCTCTAAGGAAGGCCGGGAGCGCAAGGGAACGGGAAACCGGCATCCGGAGCTATGGCAGAGTTCGTCATCAGACTGGCCGATGAGCGTGGCCGCGTGCAGGAGCAGATCCAGACCGCGGCCACCGCCGAGGAGCTGCGCGCCCGTTTTACTCACGCGGGCTACCACGTTTTCAGCGTGCGTTCCCGCGGCGGCCTCGGGGCGCTGGGGCGGCGCAAAGTCAAGCTTGAACCCTTTCTCATCTTCAATCAGCAGTTTCTGACCCTCATCCGCGCCGGACTACCCATCCTGGGCTCCCTGCAGATGCTGGGCAAGATCCAGAAGAACGCGACCTTCGCCGGGCAATTGGACGATGTGGCTGGCCGCGTGAAAACCGGCGAGGCGCTCTCGGCGGCCTTCGAAGCGCAAAGCGGCTTTCCGCTCATGTACACCACCACGCTGCTCGCCGGCGAGCGCTCCGGGAACCTGCAGGAGGTTCTGGAGCGATATGTCAGCTTCCAGAAAGTTTCGCTGGCCTTCCGCAAAAAGCTCACCGCTTCGCTCATTTATCCCTCGCTGCTAATGACGCTGGTGATCGGCCTAATGATCTTTCTGCTCACCGTGGTGGTGCCGCAGTTCGCGGTACTCTACGACCAGATGGGCTCGAAGCTCCCCACCATGACCATCGACCTGTTGAGCTTCGGCAAATGGATGCAACATAACTTTGTCTGGCTCGCCGTCGCCGTCATCGTGATCGGCTTCACGACCTACCGCTTCTCGCTCAGCGGGAAAGGCCGGGATATTATCGATGGCTTCCGTGTGGGCTTGCCGATGTTCGGCAAAATCTGGCTCAAATACCAGGTGGCTCTGTTTGCGCGCACCCTATCGACCCTGCTCACCGGCGGCTTGCCGCTGGTGCCTTCGCTCGAAACCGCGGCGCGCTCGATTTCCTCGCGCAAAGTATCGAAGGCCGTGCACACTTCGATCGGCACGGTGCGTGAAGGCAAGAGCCTGGCCGAGTCGCTGGCGAAAACCGGCGTCTTTCCCGATCTAGCGTCGGAGATGATCACGGTGGGCGAACAGACCGGCGCCCTGCCGCAGATGTTGAACTCGGTAGCCGAATTCTTTGAAGAAGACGTGGCCACGGCCCTCACCGCCTCGCTGGCCCTCATCGAGCCGGCTATTCTCGTGGTCATGGGCGTGGTCGTGGTCTTCATTCTTATCTCGCTGTACCTGCCCATCTTTTCGCTGGGCCAGGCCGGCGGAGTTGGAGGTTAGTCCGCAATGGCCGAAGCCAGCGTTGCTGCTCTTCCGATTCCCGCGGCCGGCGACGAGCGCGCCCAGGCTGAAGCCCTGGCGCGCCGCTACCACGCTGAATTCGTGGACCTGAAGAATTTCAAGATCCAGCACGACCTACTGCGTACGGTGCCGGTGGAGCTGATGTTCCGGTACAATTTTGTGCCCATCGAGCAGCAGGCCGACGGCCTGACCATCGCGGTCAGCGATCCATCGCGGCTCATGGTGCTCGACGAGATCGCCGGTCTTCTCGGCCAGCGCATCCACGCGCGCGTGGCCACGCTCTCCCAGATCACCGACCTGCTCAAGAAAACCGAGCAGTCGCAGCGCGTGCTCGACGAGGCCAGCGAGGGGCTGACCTTCGACGTGTTGACCGGCGAGGAGAACACCGACGAGAACATCTCCATTGAGAAGCTGACCAGCGAGGAAGACATCAGCCCCATCATCCGGCTGGTGGATACGACCATTTTCACAGCTCTAGAGCGCCGCGCTTCCGACGTTCACATCGAGACCAACGACGACTCCGTGGTGGTCAAGTACCGGATCGACGGCGTGCTGCAACCCGCCATGGCCCCCATCGCGCGCGAGCATCACACCACCATCCTGAGCCGCATCAAGATCATGAGCGAGCTCGACATCGCCGAGCGCCGCGTGCCCCAGGATGGCCGCTTCCGGGTGCGATATAAGGGCCGCCTGATCGACTTCCGCGTCTCCATCATGCCCACCATTCACGGCGAAAACGCAGTGCTGCGCGTGCTGGACAAAGAGTCGATGAGCGAGAAATTCAAGCACCTGACTCTGGCTGTGGTGGGCTTTGCCGAAGAGGATCTCAAGCGTTTCCGGCGCTACATCCGCGAGCCGTACGGCATGGTGCTGGTGACCGGACCCACGGGCTCGGGCAAGACCACCACTCTTTACGCGGCGCTGAACGAAATCAAAAGCGACGAAGACAAAATCATCACCATCGAAGACCCGGTGGAGTATCAGATTCGCGGCATCACGCAAATTCCGGTTAACGAGAAAAAGGGCCTGACCTTCGCGCGCGGATTGCGGTCCATCCTGCGCCACGACCCCGACAAAATTCTGGTGGGCGAAATTCGCGACCAGGAGACGGCGCAGATCGCTATTAACTCCGCGCTCACCGGCCACCTGGTGTTCACCACCGTCCACGCCAACAATGTGGTCGATGTGCTGGGGCGCTTCCTGAATATGGGTGTCGAGGCTTACAACTTTGTCTCCGCGCTCAACTGCATTCTGGCCCAGCGGTTGGTACGCACCATTTGCGAGTACTGCGCGCACACGGTGTACTACGACGATGAGACGCTGCTCGCTAGCGGTTTGGATCCGGCGGAATGGCGCAGCTTCGGCTTCCGTGAAGGCGCGGGCTGCATGGAGTGCGGCGGCACAGGCCACCGCGGGCGCACTGCCATTCATGAGTTGCTCGAGCTTACCGATCCCATTCGTGAACTGATCCTGGCCAAGAAACCCACCTCCGAAGTGCGCAAACTGGCGCAGAAGGAGGGCATGACGTTTTTGCGCGAGTCGGCGATTGAGCGGGTGCGGCGCGGGATCACCACGCTCAAGGAGATCAACAAAGTGACCTTTATCGAGGCCTCGCGATGAGACAGCTACCAGCTTCCAGCCACTAGCTTCCAGCTATTGGCGCCGATGTTTGCCGCTTGGGTTAGTCGCTGAAGCTAACCATAGTGTGAGAAAGCTAGCAGCTAGGACTTGGAATGAATTCGCTTTTGAATTCGGCTAAACACAGCGCGCAGCCTGGCGGGCGTCCGCCGGCGGCGGTGGAGATCGCGCCTGAAGGGGTGCTGGCGGCGGTGCGACGCGGCGGTCTGGGCGCGGCGCATGCACTGGACTGCGCGTTTGTCCCTTTGCCCGCCGGGGCCCTGGTTCCCGGCATCGACGCGCCCAACCTGCACGCGCCGGAGGCGGTCTCCGCCGCCATGCGCAGCGCGTTGAGCCGGGTTTCGCCGCGCACCCGGTCTGTCACTCTGGTTCTACCTGACACCACCGTGCGCGTCTTCGTTCTCGACTTCGATTCCCTGCCCTCGAAATCCGCTGAAGCCATCCCTGTGCTGCGTTTCCGCTTGCGCAAAATGGTTCCTTTTGAGGTGGAACACGCCGGCGTGAGCTATCAGGTGCTCTCGCAGGACAAGACCGAATGCCGGGTGCTGGCGGCGATTCTGCCCGGCCCGGTTCTGGCCGAGTACGAAGCCGCCGTGCGCGCCGCCGGCTATGAGCCCGGGGCGGTGCTGTCATCCAGCCTCGCCACGCTTGAAGCCGTCGATTCGCTCGAAGCAGTGTTGATTGCGAACCTAAGCGGCCAGGCCCTCACCACCACCATCGCCGCGGGCGAAGATCTGCTTCTCTACCGGACCCTCGACCTGCCCGAGTCACCCACTGACCGCATCGCCGAGATTCAGCGGGGCATCGCCGTGGCCGCCGCGTATTTCGAGGACCGGCTGCGCGTTCGACCCCGCCGCCTGCACTACGCCGGCAACCTCCCGGCCAGCGAAGTCGCCGGCTGGATCCGCGACGGGGAATTGGATCTGGTGGAGCTGACGCCGCCCTCTGAACATGCCGACGCCGCGCTCGCGGCGGCAAGCCTCGCCGGCGTCACCGGCGCTTTGGCGGGAGCGAGTTAGCGCCATGCGGATTACTCTCAATCTCGCCACTCGCCCCTTCGCCGACCTGGGTCCGGCAATGAAGCGCCTGCGCCTTTCCATGGGCGCTCTGGCCCTGGTTTGCGTGGCCCTTGGACTGGGCCTGCGCGCCCTGCACCAGAAAGCGGAACAGGCGCGCGAGCGCGAGCGCTTGCTCGACGCGCAAATTGCCCGCGTCACCGCGGAGCGCCAAAGTTTCCTCACCCTGATGCGGAAACCGGACAACGCCCTGCTTCTAACGCAGGTGGACGCGCTCAACCAGCTCTTCGACGATAAAGCGTTTTCCTGGACGCTAGCCATGGAAAACCTGGAAACCGTGCTCCCGGGCGGCGTGCAGGTGACCACGCTCGAGCCGGTGCGCGCCAAAGACGGCCATATTACCCTGCACCTCCACGTCGCCGGCCCCCGCGATCTGGGCGTCGACCTGGTGCGCAACCTCGAACACTCCAAGCGTTTTCTCGAACCGCGGATTGTGGGCGAAAACTCCGAGGCCACCGGCAACGGCGCCAACCAACGCCTGGAACCGGTAAGCGCCTCCAATCGATTCGACTTCGATTTATTGGCTGAGTACAACCCGCCCACGCCGGAAGAGCGCGAGACCGCCAGGAACGAGACAGCCGAAAACCAGACGAGCGACGAAAACGCGTCCTCCGCCGTGGCCGCGGCCTCCGGCAACGCGCCGGCGAGCATGCGCCGGCTGCCTCGGCGCGCTCCAAGCGGGGCGCGGCCGCCGTACAAAGGTGACGCGCACGCCGAGCCTGCGCTCAGCAAGCCCGATCCGGGCGTGCTCCAGGCTCCGCTGCCGGGCAGCGCGCAACCTGCAACTCCAAGACCTGGACCTCCTGGAGGCCGGCCATGAGCAGCGACCGCGAGCCTTCGCTTTGGCGGGAGCGCCTGACCTCGCCCCTGACCTGGCATTACGTAGGATTCGTGGTGTTGCTCCTCCTCACCATCGGATTGGGGGTTCGCCTGGGCATGGATTGGGCCATCACCGACAGCCATTCGTCGGAAATCCAGGCGGAAAAGCAAGTGCAGTTGAAGACGCTCCAACTCCAGACCGCTCCCCTGCGCGGCCTGGACAAGCGCGTGGACAAGACCCGCGACCAGATGGGCGGTTTTTACAAGCAGCGCATTCCGCCCAACTATTCCTCCATCGCCAGCCGCATCGGCGAACTGCAGGTGCAGTCCGGCGTGCGCCTTTCGCGCGTGCAGTACACGCAGGGCGCTCCGGGCGCCGACCTGACCGAGATCTCGATGGATGCGGGCATTAGCGGCGAGTATCCGCAGATCATGGAGTTCATCAACAGCCTGGAGCGCGATCAGACCTTTTTTCTCATCCGCGCCATGTCGCTAACCGGTGAACAAGGGGGTCTGGTCAATTTGCGCCTGCGCCTCTCCACGTGGTTGCGTCCCGCCGACGCCGTGGCTAGCGGGTTGCCGGCCACGCCCAAAGAGGATCAAGCGCCGGCGACGCCTGCGCCCTCCGAAGCCGCGGCCCCGGCTCCCGGAACGGAGGGCCGATAGCCATGGCACTGCGTCTGGGAGCGGAGAACAAGCGTCAGGTCTACCTGCTCGTTGTGCTCTTCACCATCATTTTGGGAGTCGGCGGCATAGAGCTTTACAACCAGTTCTCCGGTCCTCCGCCGCGGCGCGTTCCGCCCCCAACGGCGGTTGCCGCGCCCGCCACCCCCGCGGCGAACACGCCTGCCACCGCCGGTCCGGAAGCGCAAAAGCTGACCAACGCCGGCATCGATCCTGCCCTGCACTTCGACAAGCTGGCGCAAAGCGAGGACGTGAAATACGAAGGCACGGGCAGGAACATTTTTTCCGCCGATTCGGCCCCGGCTGCCATCCCCACTCCCATCAAGAGCGCGCGGGCCGGCGCACCGGCGGTCACCGTAGCGCCACCGCCGCCGGGCCCGCCGCGGCCGCCGGCCATCAACCTCAAGTACTTCGGCTACACCGAGGCCGAGGACAAATCGATCCAGGCATTTTTCGTGGAGAATGGCGACATCTTCATGGCGCGGATCGGCGAAATTGTGGATCATCGTTATAAGGTGGACGCGATCAAAGCGACCAGCGTGGAAGTTACGGATCTGGCTTACAACAACACGCAGACGCTCAGCCTTTCGTCGTTCTAAAACCTCAAACCGGCAGGGGTGCGAACGCCTTTGCGGCGCAGCGAGTCTATTCAG